>JADZEY010000097.1 GCA_020850315.1 Armatimonadota bacterium
ATAAAGATAAAAATATCCAGTTTCCTTACAACCAATATACAGGACATTATTGCTTAGGAGTTATTTACACACGAACAGACATTTCAGACAACCTTTCCGAAACAGAGATTTATCAAGTGCAGGAACTTCACGAAGAGTATGAAGCTCCAAATAAAAAAGTTGGTGATCGTTCAGTGACAACGATCACCAACTTAAAATCTATCACTTCTGTAATCAAAGACTTTGATTTTTTCGCAGCAGAGAAATGGAAAATTGCGAGCGACAAACAAGGTTCGGGTAACACAGCAAACATTGGTTCAATTTTCGATATTGCTGATCTGAAAAATGAAAATGGAATTTTTAGTCGGTTAGGTGAAGAATGGTTTGACGAGTACTGGATAAATCACGGTTCGGCAACGATGGTGAAAGATGGAAAACTGATCAAAATAACGACACTTAAAGATTTTTTGGAATTCAAAGGCCGAACAGACCTTTGGAATAAAATCGTTTCTAAAACTTCTAACAAGAAAACGAAATGAGAGTAATCGTCCCACCTATAAAAAGTCAAGGCATAAAAACCAAGTTAGTTCCTTGGATAATGGAGCTTGCTCCGAAAGTTTCGGGCAAGTGGATAGAACCGTTTCTTGGAACTGGTGTAGTTGCTTTTAATTCGGGTTACATACAAGCAATCCTTAATGATACTAATCCGCACATCATCAAATTTTATAAAGATATTCAAGAAAAGACAATAACTGCACCTTTAATGAAGCAATACCTTGAAAGAGAAGGTGAGTTGTTAAGCCAAGCTGAGAATGACGGCTACAAGCATTATTTGAAAGTACGGACACGTTTTAACAGTGGAGAATTTTCATCATACGACTTTATTTTTCTTTCAAGAGCAGGATTTAATGGTATGATGCGATTCGGAAGTAAAGGGAATTGGAATATCCCATTTTGTAAAAAACCTGACCGCTTTTCACAAGCATACATTACTAAAATTACAAATCAGGTTGCGGCAGTTTCACAAATTATACAACCAGAACCTAAATGGCTTTTTTACAACAAGTCGTTTGCTGAAATTATCCCGCTTGCAACAGAAAACGATATCATTTACTGTGATCCCCCATATTACGGAAGGCACGTTGACTATTACAACGGCTGGACAGAGCAGGACGAAGAGCTTCTATTCACTCTGCTTTCCAAAACAAAAGCAAAATTTATTCTCTCAACTTGGCATCACAACGACTGGAGAGAAAACGAAATGATAAATAGGTTTTGGAGCAAATTCAACATAGTAACCAAAGACCATTTCTATCATAACGGCGGCAGTATTGAAAATAGGCGGACAGTGGTAGAAGCATTGGTTTGCAATTTCGACACGGACAATTTTGAAACGCACAATCACGATCTGCAAGCGCAGATACGACCTGAGCAGTTAGCAATACATTGGGGAATTTGACAAGTGCTAAAAAAAGATCAAATCAAATGGACAGAAGAAATTATTGAAACGGCATACAAACTGCTGATTCATAAACTTGCTTTTGGTACACTGACAGCAAGAAACGAGAGCGCATTCCAACTTGAGTTCGGATATATTCTAAAGACATTGGGACAGCTTTATGAATTCAAGATTGCTGATAAGTTTTATCTCGAATTTGAAGCTTATATTTCACTTAACGAAACAAGCATTAAAAGTAAGTCCGACAGAGCAAGAGTGGACTTGTTATTACAATACCAAGACAACGATAATTCGACTAAAGCAGCTATCGAATTAAAGTTCTTTAAGAAAGAGAATCATAGAGAACCCAATAACCGTTATGATGTATTCAAAGACATCTCAAATCTTGAATTATACAAACGTCATGAAATAGACCTCTGTTATTTTATTCTTGCGACAGACCATTCACATTATTGTTGTCAGGACAATTATTCACCTGATACAGCGGACTTCGACTTCCGACATGAGAAAAAATATAAGGCAGGGACAGTATTGCAGTATAAAACGGCAAAACCATACGGCGAAGATATTTCACTATCGCAAGACTATTGCTTTCGGTGGGACGCAATTAACGATATTAACGATCTTCGTTTTCTGAAGATAAAAGTATGACGAACTCACCTTACGCAAAAAACTGGATATGGGGGACTCACAGCCTCGGCATCCTACCCGAACACACCCTCTACATCTATGGCCAACAATTTTTATTAGGACTGCGAAGTACATCTATACGGGGTGACCGCACGTTATCCTAAGTAGAGCCCCACAATCGCAAGGCATTCGAGTATAATTACACCAAACTCCATTCAAACCCCATTTTCTTCTTTCCGTTTTCGGCAAACCTAAGTAGCTTCGCGATACCGCTGCACCAATCTTCATCACGGAATCTAACTTGGCGTTCCGCATGTTCCATCGTTTTTTCCTTCTGCTGCCTGTTTGTTTTCTGCTTGCTCACGTTGTGGCATCATCCCAACCAGTGGATGAGTGCCACGAGTGTCCACCGCCATCAGTCCAGTCGGCTGGCAGCCGCACGATGGATGTGATGCTTCGCAACCGCCCACCACTTCGTAATTGCATTTCTGCAAAACGTGTGATGCTAACGGCCTTCGGTGTCGAGGAGCAAGGCTTGCTGCTGCACTACCGCACCGCAACCGGCTGCGCCGACACCACCGTCCGGTTGCAGGATGTGGAATCTTTCAGCATGGCCAGCTTAGGGCTTGGCGGGCAACCGCTGATTGTGCCGGTGCTTCCGGCCCGCGAGTTTTTTCGGGAAACGGGGGTGAAGGAGAAGGGAAGTGGTTTTTTTGAGATCACAGCACTGGGGGGATACGGCGGCAAGGATACTTCCCAACGCGAAGTCGGGTTCAACAGTATCTACTTCGGTGGCGAGCTGCTTATCAGCATTTGGGAGCTTTCAAAAAACCTGAATTTTGCTGTTGGCGGCGGCGTGACACTGGAGAACAGCCGCACACGATTCCCGTTGCAAGGGCATCTGCGGTTGAATTTGGGGGGCGATGGTGCCATCGAAGATGCGCGTGACTTCATCCCGAACCCGTGCAAATTCCGGCTTCCCGGCGAGGGTACGGCCCCAAGCCCGGGGGAAGAATATGTGGAAACCACCACCGCTGGCAATCGCGATAGCACCGTCTATCTGCTGCGGGAGAAACGCCGCGCCACGGGGGGATTCAACCCGTTCCTGTTTGCCGAAGGGGGGATCATTCTCAGTGCCGGATTCGATGGTGCAGGGCGCAATCCTTCGGTGAACCCCGATGAGTATGGCGAGTATTTTTTTGGTGGTGGCGTGGGGCTTCCCATTGCCGATTTCCTGACCGCCAGCCTTGCCTACCGCTACCTGCGGCTAAATCTGCGCACCCCCTGCCCAACCTGCCCGCCCGATGTCACCGGAAACCCCGATAATTTTTTCATCCAAAACACCAACACCGCCCACACCGTGTTGGTAAAATTTGGATGGAAAATCTGGTAGCGCGCGCCCCCACCGAACCTCCCCCAAGATTGGGAGAGGAGCAAGAAGGAGTAGGAGAGGAAGGAAGCACGGCGCAGTAGCAGTAGAGCTACGAAGCCATCGCCCCCACCGAACCTCCCCCAAGATTGGGAGAGGAGCAAGAAGGGATAGGAGGGAAAGGAGGCACAGCGCAGAAAAAGCGCAGATTCTCTTGATAATGACTTCCCCCCAGGCTTGGGGGGACGCGAAGCCGCTTGCGGCGAAGCAGGGGGGCATATAAGCGATGAAATAGTGTGGTAACGAAAAAACAACCGTATCCTCCAATGTTCAGCAAAAAAAGAATTCGTGGCACAACTCCTGAGCTTGAGAAACGAGCAAGGGAGCTGCGGCGGCAGATGACACCTGCTGAAGAGAGGTTGTGGGCATACCTTCGTGGTGGGCGATTGAAGGGGTTTCATTTCCGCCGCCAGCACCCTGTGGGTCATTATATCCTTGATTTTTATTGTGCCATTTGCAAACTGGCAATTGAGGTAGATGGGGAAATCCATGAATACCAACAAGCAGAAGATCAGGCCCGAACGGGAGAACTTATGAAGTACGGCTACACAGTCCTTCGCTTTAAGAACCAGGAAGTGATAAACGACATTAAAAGTGTGATAACTAAAATTGAAGAAGTAGCGATAGAACTACGAAGCCACCGCCCCCCCACCCAACCTCCCCCAAAATTGGGAGAGGAGCAAGAAGGGATAGGAGGGAAGGGAGGCACAGTGCAGAAAAAGCACAGATTCTCTTGATAATGATTTCCCCCCAGGCTTGGGGGGACGCGAAGCCGCTTGCGGCGAAGCAGGGGGGCAGGAAAAAGTATAAAAGATGAAGGATAAAAGGGCATCGTTTTTTCCTCATTTGATAATGTCTTCCCCCCAGGCTTGGGGGGAACGCGAAGCTGCTTGCAGCGAAGCAGGGGGGCATACCAACTCAATTCCACTATTCCAACGTCATGAACTCAGCAACCAACTCACGCATCCGATTCCGCAACGCGCTGTTCATTCTGCTGGCGATCGTTGGCCTTAGCTGCCAAGCACCCACCGAGCCAACCGACGTGATGCGGCAAATGGAAATCCAAGTGGAGGTCCGCGATGGCGCGCAACGCCCGGTGGCCGGGGCAACCGTGCGTTGGGCCATTAGCCAGATGGGCTTTGCCACAACTGCATTCCAGGCAATGGCGCAGGACGGAACTGGCATCTTCAAGGCGCAGATACCGGTCCCATTGGCGCAGCCCAACACGGCTGTTGTGTTCGAGGTAACGCCCCCGGCAACTGCTGAGTTTGCCGGCGCGCCAATCATCTTCGATTCCGTTGCGGTCTGCTTGGATACCACCGTGATCTACAACTTCGACCGCCGCCAAAACATCCGCTGCGGCGATGTTGAAACCGAGGTGCTGAGCCTGTTCGTGGATCTGAACCGCCAGACCTCAATCACCGGCTGCACCCCCGATTACGTCAACACCAGTGGCTTCACGCTTAACCTCAATCTGGCATCGAACCCCAATCTGCCGCAGAACGCCCAAACTGCGTTGTTTGTGAATGGTGCGCCAGCCCCGCTGAACACACCGATTCCCCCCAACGCCCGTTTCCGGGTCTGCTACACCTTCAACTTCCCGCCGGGAACGCCAGCATCACAAAGCACTTTTAACGCCACTATCACCGCCCTTGCAAACGGGCAAACGTGTTTTGTGAGCAACGTCCGAATAACTGTGGAGGCAGTGAAAACGGAGGTCTGCGATTGCCCAACCAGCAACCTCACCTTCGACTATCCATCGGCCACCACCGAAGACACCGTCTGCACCAACGCCCAGGAGCGGATTGACATTCCGATTGGCCCAGTACGCAACAACAGCGACCGCTGCGAAATGGTGCTGCGGCTGGATCAAAGCCAGAACGATGGCGAGTTCACGCTGCTGTCGTTGGATGGCGGAAGCGCGACCGAGCGGGTGATACCGCCGGGGGGGGCAATCAACTCCATGGAGGTTCGGTTCGCGCCGCAGCAACGGAAAACCTACGTCAAGCAACTGGCCTACAGCATCCAACTTCGCAACCCCGATGGCACGGTCACCAACTGCCCGAACAAGATGCTGGTGAACTTCCGTGGACGCGGCGGCGAAGGGGTCTGCTCGGTGGATAGCACACCGGGCGACACCACTCTTATCACGGTTGACAGCACCCTGCAGCAGTGCGTGGGCCAGGATGAGCCAGCAGAAATGAAACGCTACTGCATCACCAACACTGGTGATTGTGAGATAACCGCAAACGCGGCAATCACCGCTGGCGGAACGTTGTTCGAGGTGGAGCCGGCAAGCCTGACGCTACAACCCGGAGGAACCGCTTGCTTCGAGGTTCGATTCCTTCCGACCAACACCGACTACTGGCCCCCCAACGGGGACCGGAACAATCCCAAACGGGAAGATTTCACCGGCCGACTCACCATCACCGGCCTTCCATCATGCAGCCCGGCAACAATTCAGCTGAGCGGCAAAGCCAAATTTCCCTGCCTTCGGTTCAACGATAACTGCTACAAGCAATGGGGATCGAAAGGGGGTGAGTACAAAGTTGGAGTGCGTTTGATTGAAGGGGGATCGCTTCTGTCGGAACCGCGCGACATCAAGGACTCGCTGGCGGTGTATGTGGATGCGTTCAACAGCAACACCGCGCCCACCAGCGTCACCCTGGGTTCGGGAAATCCAACAGGCGGGAATCCATTTGCCAAATTCCGCCGCATTGACAACATCCGGCTAACGCAAACCGAGAATATCTGCCAACGCGCCCCAGGCTACGCGGCCCAGTGCGACGGGCAAGGGGCATCAACGATTTCTGGAGTTCAAGAAGGGGACGTGCTGCTGCTGACCTTCGAGCTGTTCGGACAGCAATTCTGCGCAGTGATGTGGATTCGCACCATCCGCCTTGACCGCACCAACGACCCCGCCAACGCCGTCCCCGAAGTCTGCTTCGAAATCTGCTACCCGATATAGGAGAATGGAGAATGGAGAATGGAGAATGGAGAATGGAGAATGGAGAATGGAGAATGGAGAATGGAGAATGGAGAATGAGCCTCTTGCTACTGACCTTTGAAAGTATGAAGTATGAATGATGAAGTATGAATGATGAAGTATGAATGATGAAGTGGAAGAAGGACTAATGACTACTGACTAATGACTACTGACTACTGACCAATCACTACTCCCAACTATTATGCCCGCCCGTCCAACACTATTCTTGCTCTTCTTTTGCGTTGTTCTGGTTCCCAGCATGGCGCAGGAAACTCTGTATCCCCATGCCAACACCGCCGGGGATGATTACGCCGCCGCCTTCCGCTACGTGGAAGGGGGGGCGGAATTGTGGTGCACCACCAGCGATGGCTTCGGGCAGCCACGCTCGCGGCGATTGGTTCGCATCCCCCTTTCCGGCGGCTCACCGGAAACGCTCCCGTTTCCGCTGAACGTCGTCAGTTCCGGCAACGACGCTGTGGTGATGGATGGCGCGCCAGCGTTCCCCGTGTGCGAAACCGCAAGCGGGGTTTTTTCTAGCAATCGCACGGTTGATGGGAAGTACTACGACAACGACCTGTACGAAATGAGCACCAACCGCGACGGAGCCTGGAGCATCCGCCGGATTGATGAGGTGAACAGCAATGCGTGGGACGATACCCCCGCGCTCTCTTCCAACGGAAAAACCCTCTACTTCGCCAGCGACCGCCGTTTCCCGGGAAGCCAAAAAACCGATCTTTTTGTTGCCCGCCGCCAACCAAACGGGCGTTGGTCGGCCCCCACCCCGATTGACCAAATCAACACCCCCGAATACTCCGAACAAACCCCAACCGTTGGCGATGATGGCTACCTCTACTTTGCCACAAACCAAACCACCGGCGGCGATTACGACATCTGGAGAGTGCAAATAGATGGCGGGACAGGGCTTCCGGCGGGCCGCCCCCAACCAGTGGCGTTTGCTGGGGTGAATAAAACTGGTTCCGACGAAGGGCATCCCCTGTTTTCCCCCAATGCCGGGCAGTTCCTTTTTTCATCGAATCGGAGCAGTGCGGGGGGGATCAAAGATTTCGACATCTACGGGGTGGCTATCCCAAGCAGCAAGGGGGATACCGTCTATCTCAACGTGCAGCTTCGCACACGGGTGGCGGGGGAGGACAAAACCGATCCGGTTCGGACAACGGTCTTCATCACCGACCGCCGCACTGGGCAGAAAAGCAGCGTTACGTCCGATGCCAACGGCGAATCCACAATCCCACTGGGAGCAACCGAAGGGACTGCCACCGACCGCCGTTTCCGCGAGCTTATCGTGACCGCCCAATCGCCAAAACCGGGCTATATCACCTCCACCGATACCCTCTACATTGATCTCCTGTGCGGCCGCCGTTTGGCCCACACACTCTATTTGTGGGATACCGCCGCGCTCCGCAGCGTTGGGTGCGTGCAAGATTTCCGCATCAAGAATGTCCGCTTTTTTGTGACCGGATACTGGTGCCCAACCACTGGCCAATTTGCCGACCGCGCCCCGTGTGCTTCGGCAATTCCGGGGGATCAATCGTGCCTTGCTATCGAGCAATCAGAACCTGAAACTCCGTGCGAAAGCAATGAACTCTACACCTACAGCGTGAAGTACACCGCGCCGCAGGTGATCCGCGCCCGGCAGCCTTTTAGCAGTTGCATCAACCTAAGCGAATTGAACGACCCCAAAGTGCGCCAAACCCGTGTCCGCGAAGTTGATTCAGCCTTTGTGAAACTGGTGGATGCCATGCGTTCGGCGTTGGAGTACGATTGCGTGCAACGTGCAATCCGCGACGGCAAACAGGTGGAGGTGGAGGTCGTCGGCTGGACTGATCCCCGGCCCATGGATAGAGATTGCAAATACACCGGCAAGGATATTGACCTGAACACCAGCTTTGTGAAGCTGGACACCAGTGGCAGCCCCTACATTCAGAATGGACTTCTGGAACATGGGACATGGTTCCGTGATAAATCCAACGGCAACCAACTTCTTAGCCAGCTTCGGGCCTACCACACGGCGGTGTTACTGGATAATTTGTGGGAAGAGCAGGTGGAGGAATATCGAAAATTAAAGGCGGGGGGATTGCTGAAGGTCACTGGGGTTGGCCGCGCCGTCTCGCAGGAAAATGTAGATATGGCACAGCAGCGTTCGGTTAGCGTTCTGGTAAAAGTTCCACTGAAGCCTGGTGAATCGCTTGCCGCAACGCTTCCGCCGCCGGGGCGGTATCACCAACTGTGCGATTCGCCTTGCAAATAGTTCATCACTTGAATAGATACTTGGCCTCACCAGATACTCGAGACCTCACCAGATGCTCAACCTCACCATAAACTCTGCACGCGCCTTGATGCTTGCCGCGCAAGGGCTTTGCCGACCGCCAGCAAAAATCGCCACAAAGTTGGATGTCCTGAAAGCAATCCAGCGGATGCAACTGCTTCAGATTGACACCATCCACGTGGTTGCTCGCAGCCCGTATCTGGTGCTTTGGAGCCGGCTGGGGGCCTACAAGCCGGAGTGGTTGGGGGAGCATCTATCCGAAGGGAAATTGTTCGAGTATTGGGGACACGAAGCCAGCTTCATCCCGATTGAGGATTACCCGCTCTATCGCCACCGCATGATCGCGCCGGGTTCGCTCGGCTGGAAATACTCCCACGCCTGGATGGAACGCCACCGCCAAGACGTTGAGCACGTTATGGCTCACATCCGCGCCAACGGCCCAGCGCGCTCGGTTGATTTTAAGGCCAGCGGACAACGGGGGGGAACATGGTGGGAATGGAAACCGGAAAAACGGGCATTGGAGATGATGTTCACCGCCGGAGAATTGATGATTGCCCGCCGGCAGAATTTCCAACGGGTGTACGATCTTCGCCAGCGGCTGCTTCCCGATTGGGACGATGCCAAGATGCCAACAATGCAAGCGGTGATGGAGAAATTTGTTCGCAAAGCGGTGAAGGCCCTGGGGGTGACAACGGCGCGGTGGGTTGCCGATTATTTCCGCACAAAAAAAGGGGAAACAATTCCCGTTGTGCAATCCCTTGCCGAGCGTGGCCAGCTGATCCGTGCCGATGTTGAGGGATTTCCGGTCCCGGCATTTATCCATCCCGACAACCTCACATTGGCCAAGCAAGCAATCGCCGGAAAATTGACTCCAGAACTCACCACATTGCTCTCTCCATTCGATCCGTTAGTGTGGGATCGGGAGCGCGCCCTTGCAATGTTCAATTTTGATTACCGGATTGAATGCTACACCCCAGCCGCCAAACGGAAATACGGTTATTTCACCCTGCCAATGTTGTGGCGTGGGAATATCATTGGGCGCTTGGATCCAAAAGCGCACCGGAAGCAGGGGATATTCGAGGTAAAATCGCTGCATCTTGAACCAGGCATCGCGATCACCCCAGAATTAATCAGCGATGTTGCAACCGCCATCGGCGAATGCGCCCGCTGGCACGCAACACCCGAAGTAACAATCACCGCCAGCAACCCACCAAGGCTGGCAGCAATGTTAATGCGGGAACTTGGGCGGCGGTAACGATACCCGGATAACTTGAGCTTGCGAAAATTTTCTCGCTATCATTCCTGCTGGCCACGATTCTGTCGGGGCAAAAGCGCAGTCACGAGATTTGACAGCATATCTATCTTCGTGGAATTGTGCAATCTCATCTATGTATAAGCCTTATCAAAGCAAGCCCTAAAGTTGTTGAAAGAATCCTTCATTTCCAGAGCAACACGGAATATAACATCCCCCCCCCTGATGCAAGGGAAATTTATTGGTATTGCAATGCCTGTTGTTAGAAAAGTATGTTTGCACCGTCTTGTTCGCGTTTCGAGCCAAGTAACAGTTACTCCACACCAAACTTTTTTACGAGGTTAGCACTATGGGATGCGGATGCAACACGCCTGTTCGGTCATGGATTGATTGGGCACACCAAATGCCTGCCGAGATTCTTGACCTTATCGCAATGGCAAATTTAGGAGGAACAATTGGGGCATTTATCAACAGCACGACCTACAACACTCCTCCGGTATCGTGGACAGCAAATGGTATTATGTATACTCACGTGCTTTGAGTTTGCGAAATTCGGGGAATATGGAAATTCAGGGTTAGAAGACTCTCTAACTCTGCTTTGTAGTTCTTGATGTTCTTGAAAAATTTCAGTATCGCCTCCCGAAATCC
>JADZEY010000098.1 GCA_020850315.1 Armatimonadota bacterium
CAAATACAACGCAATTGCCAACCACTATCTGTATGGGCCATGACGGCCTATAATTACTCGACCATCACGTTCAATCTACCAACTTCCAATGATAAGTTAGCCATGAAGACAACAACCACTACCTTTTGCAAACTGCACCTGCTTATCCTTGTAACCCTTGCACTTACTCCCCTCATAGGAGTAGCTCAGCCCCATGAGCCATGTAACTGTGTTTGCCCAAGCGTTACACCAATTCAGGGACAGGGAAGTGATTATCTGGGATCATCAGCCTCAGGGGTACTCCCTTGCCCAACCGATATTCAACACATTTACGAACTCCATGATGGTTGCACCAACCTCTACATCGCTATCACCAACTGCAACCACCGCTCATTTTCTGAAGTGAAACTCAGAATTAATAACTGGCAATGTGTACCCTATCCTGTTAAGGTTTATGATAATAGAGACCCCGCAGAACCGGATCTTATAGCAACAATACCAGCATACAACGATCAAGTCAGCCCCTACCCAGAGATTATAATTCCAATTGATCCAGCTTTACTGCCATGTGCAACACTGGTTATTCCCCTAAGGGTCTGTGGCTTAAAATTCGGTGTTGGTAGTCCATGCAGAGATTGTGGCCTTGATTTTGGTATTACTATCGAACACCCCAACCCCGCAAACCCTGCTGAAGATGCGCCATGCCGCATCCCTTTCAGGATAAACTTTACTGGAACGCCTGCTGGGTTACCTACCACCTTGCTACCGCGACTGCTTTCTGTTGTGCCAAATCCTGCCCGCGATGTCGTCAGGGTTGATCTTGATCATCCCATCACTACTAGTGTTGCGACTATCTATCGCATGGATGGCTCTATTGCGTATCGCAAAGATATTGCAGCAACCGAAGCAGCACCTTCTTCGGTGTCAATTGGGGTTAATGATCTGCCATGTGGAGCATATTTACTCGAAATTGCTGAAGGTGCAATGAAATCAACCGGGATTTTCACCGTCCATAAGTAATTTCTCAAACATCCATGGCCTAAACAGCATGTTAGGCCATGGATGTTTTTCATTGCCAAATAAACCACATCAAAGCTATAACACCATGGACACAATTGCTATTTACCATAAGAACACACGCTTGTTTATCATATACAGCATAAGTGTTGTCGTATATCTTTTATATGGCATTCCTATTCTTTACTCACAAATCACCACCAATCCCAGCACTATTGACTTAGGGATCATGGGTTATACGCAAGCAACATTTAATGGCGCATCTAATATGTTTTCATTTGAGATTATCAATCAAAGTGCAGATGATATTTATGTTGGCTCAATAGCGTATGTTCCTGATCGTGGTCGTGGATACCTACTGCATGGAATTAATCCGTGGAGTGAAGGTATTTTTGGGCCTTATCAACGCGTATGGCAATCATTTTATATAAAATCCAAAGACACCGGGATTATCTCTGGCAACTTAGTTATTCCGGTATTTTCAAGAAAAAAAGCAAATCATGACACTATAAAAATTCCGATTTCTGGTAGAATTGAAAAATTGTCTTACCCGTTTCTTACTGATATTTATTTACCAGATCTATTTACTACCAGATGCAGTAAAAGCCCTATCACAAGTTCATCCACCTACTATATGGGATTAATTAATCCAACCGACGATACATTAACTATTATAGATATTAGCTCAGAAGCCGAAAATGGTGTTAGTTTGAGAATCAATAGCACTCTTAGTGTTTATGATACTATTGGAACAATCATCAATAGGAAAGAACCTATTCCTACACGTAAAACCGTACTTCCAGCAATCGTATTACCAACAATGCCAGTCCATTTCTCTATGGAAACAGGCATATTCTGGCTTCCGAACAGCACAGCAACGGTTCGGGCTACCTTGCTGCGCCCGAATGGCGATACCATTACTGCCCGCTCCAACATCCGCTTTGGCTATGCTACCTTTACTCAAAAACTCATCCTTGTTGGCCCCGACCGCTACCCACTCTACATTCGCTATAACCAAGCCGATTCTACTTCCCTCCCCCTCAGGGCTATTTTTAATCAAGTCCCGGCTGAACAATTATCTCTAGATCAAATTGTTTTCCGTGGGCCACGTAGCACCCAATTTTCTCTTATCTCTAACGATCCCACGCTCCCACCAGTTCAATTTCCACTTACCATGAGCTGCGATTCTACCATTGGGCGTTCATGGGCGGCTTGGAATATCCGTTTTAACCCAACTCTCCCACCTGGCAGAATGACCGATACCATTGTCGCCCTCTTTTCCTATCGTGATTCTACCACCGGAACCGTCGTTCGGGATTCCTCTTGGTGGACGTTTGAAACTGTCGTTTCCGCACCTCTTGCTGCCCCCAATTCAGCACCATTTATCGGAACCCTTCGTGCCTACCCGAACCCAACCGCTGGTATGCTACTCATTGATCTCCCAGAGCATTCTGCTGCTTCGGTGAGAATAGATATTATAGATATTACTGGGCAAACTGTACTCAGCAAAACGATTTCTCAGCCGCCATCAATACTATCGCTCGATATTCACGATCTGCCAAGCGGTTACTACAATATCCTTCTTTCCAACGACAAGCAACGGTATTGGAACGGTGACTTTACAGTAGCAAAGTAATGCCCCATGAACATGGCACGAATAATCCTCTTTTTTTTACTTTTTGCAGGGCTACAGATAGCAGTATCGTCGGCTCAAGAATCTTTTACGGCTGGTAGGTCTTTCGCTATCTGCTTTATGAATAATGAGGATTTGGATAAACCGGGCGCATTGTTTCGGCTGTTTATGATCGGCGCACAGCCAGCAACCGGCACCGCGCGATGGGGAAGCGAGCAAGTGCAATTTGCTGTTGAACCGGGGAAAGTGACAACAGTAGATATTCCATTATCACTTGCTCTAATCCGGCCTGGAGTGGTGGAAAACAAAGGCATTCTGATTGAATGCAGCGATACTGTGATTGTGTATGGGCTGAACCATGCCTCGGCCACCAGTGACGCATTTCTTGGCTACCCTGTCTCAACATTAGATTCTGATTATGTTATCCTTTCTTGGCCAGCGTTTGTACAGAAAAATTATAGCGGTCAAGAACCGCCAAGCCAATTTGCTGTTGTGGGAGCCTATGATGATACAGAGGTTGAAATTCATCCAAGTGATTATATCTGGAATTATCGGCCAGATACCGTGATAAAAGTGCGCATCAATAAAGGTGAAACGTACTTGGTGACTTCGCATACCTTCCAGAACTATGACTTGACAGGCTCAACCGTTCATTCATCAAAACCAGTTGCGGTGTTTGCTGGGCATAAACGAGCTATTGTCCCACAGTTCAATTATGATTTTCAGAACCACGACCATTTGGTTGAGCAAATGCTTCCGGTTTCACGCTGGGATAGTGCGGTAGCGATTACGCCACACCCTAGCCCTTCGCGCCCGGCTGATAGAAATATGTTCCGTGTTGTTGCCGCGTTCGATTCAACGGTGTTACGGGTTAATGGCGTTGAGCGTGCTATCCTCCAGAAAGGGGATTTTTTTCAAGATACGATCCGCAAGGCATATTTTATTTCCGCAAATAAGCCGATTATGGCTGCTCAGTATGAGATGTCATCCCGCTTTATCTATGAAGGATCGCCAGTGGATCGCGTTGGTGATCCATTTATGGTGCTGGCTCCGCCAATCAGCCAATTCCTCCCGCATTATGCTTTTATTTCCCTTCCTTTCAACGCTTTCAACAGCCATTACATCACCATTATCACACAAAACGGAGTGGCTGGTGATTTTGAATTGGACGGTGTCCCGCTCCCCGATACCGTGCAATTCCGATCGGTTGGCAGCAGCAGCTACCGCTACGCTATTTATCCTCTTGAAGAAGGTGGGCATACCATCCAATCACGCAGCAACCAGCCGTTTGGGCTGATGGTGTATGGCTACGGGAAAGTAGATTCCTACGGATATCTTGCTGGCATGAAAACGAACCGATTGTTAGATCAATTTGACCGGATAAAGCCCGTGGTGGTTAGCAATAAAGGGTTTTGCAACAATAGAACCTACGTGTTCCAAGATACCGGAGAAATTATCAGCGGTTTTTCGCCGCTTGGAATTGAAGCCACTATCAGCAATGGAGAAATTGAGTCCATCACGTTTTCCGGCGATTCATCGCAGGTATCGGTGACGGTGGGAACCGATGACCCAACGCAGGAAAACCGCATCACCGTTCGGTATCGCGATCGCAATGGCAACCGCGTAGATTGGAGCGAAATTATTCCACCAACCATCTTCATAACAAAACGCTTTCTGCCGCGTGGCACAACGAATTTCCATCTTTCCGCTGGCGATCTTTACTGCGATACCATGATTGTTATGAATACCGGACAAACTCCAATTCTATTAACACGAGCTTCATTCCAGAATAATGAGTGGTGGTCGGTTGCCCCCGGTGGGCTTCCTTTATCGCTTGATGTTGGCCAGCAGAGTGCGTTTATGTTTTGCGTGAAAGTTGGCGCAGGGAATCTTGCCGACACCCTAATTCTGCAAGATTCCTGCGGACAACAACAGGCCTACCCCGTTGCGGTGGAACGCTTGGCACTGACCGGGAACGATAATTGTGGCAATGAAATAAAAGCGAATTCGGTTGCAAGCAGCGGCCCCGAGGGTGTGCTGAAGATTTTTCCTAACCCAGCATCGCAGAATCAACTTATGCTGCATGTGCGGGCACGCAGTGGCGGGCAGATTGAACTGATTCAAGGCTCGGGGTTGAAGATTTCAACGCTGACGGTTCCACCAACTCCAATTCTCTCCCAACTCTCCGTTTCACTTCCCCCGCTTCCTTCGGGGCTGCTGTTGGTTCGGTTTGTTTCCCCCGATGGAAGCATCCTTAGCCAGCAACCTGTGCTCGTCGCCCGGTAGCCGCTGCACGGCTGTTTGATGAAAACCGAACCAAACCTTTCCCGTCTGGAAAAAATGTCAGCCCCTAAAATTTCTCTTCCCATCCCACCGCTTCCTTCGTAGTTTCCCCCCATGCTTGAATCTGCACGACCACATAACGCTACCGAAGCTCTGCAACGCTTCTTTGGTTATCCAGCTTTCCGGCCTGGGCAGGAGGAGATTATCCAGTCGGCACTTTCCGGGCGCGATACCCTTGTGATTATGCCAACCGGCGGCGGCAAATCCCTCTGCTACCAGGTTCCCGCGCTTCTGCTGAAAGGCGTTACGCTGGTTGTCTCGCCACTGATTGCCCTGATGAAAGATCAGGTGGATGCCCTTGCCGCACGTGGCGTGCGCGCAACCACTATCAACTCCACTCTAGACTTTCCCGAGGTCCGCCAGCGAATGACCGACATCCGCTACGGCCTCTACTCACTGGTGTATGTTGCCCCCGAGCGGTTCGAGAATCCAAAATTTCTGGAGCTGATACGCGAGGTTAAGGTCTCGCTGTTTGCTGTTGATGAAGCGCATTGCATCAGCGAGTGGGGCCATGATTTCCGCCCAAGCTACTTGCGGCTGGGTGAGGCAATCAACGAACTGAACCGCCCGCCAGTGCTGGCCCTGACCGCCACGGCAACCCCCTACGTTCAGGAAGACATCATCGCACAGCTTCGACTGAAGGAACCACGCCGGTTTGTGCGCGGGTTCGACCGCCCAAACCTTAGCTACAAGGTCAACACCGCCGATAATAAGGAGCAGGAGCTGCGGGGCATTCTGAAAAAGGAGATGGCGCGGGACGGCTCAACGATCATTTATTGCGGAACACGGAAAAATGTGGAGAGCATCGGGACGATGCTCCATGCCGAACAATTCCCCGTCACTATCTACCACGCTGGGCTTCCCGACCAGAACCGAACAACCGCCCAAGAAGCGTTCATCAGCGGGCGGGCGCGCTGCATTGTGGCCACCAACGCTTTTGGAATGGGCATTGATAAAGCCAATGTGCGGAACGTGATCCACATGGACCTTCCCGGTTCGATTGAAGCCTACTACCAAGAAGCCGGGCGCGCCGGACGCGATGGACAACCAAGCGATTGCACCATCCTGTACCAACCCCGCGACCGCCGTTTGCAGGAGTTCTTCATCCGCAACACCTACCCCGACCGCTCGGCCATTGATGCAGTCTATGATGCAATGTGGGATATGGTTCGTGTTGGGCTGGGAAGCCGCTACGAAGGGGTGTTTGTGCCAGATGAACGGGACCTTGTTGGGCGCGCAAAAATTCATGGATCGGCACTGCACGGGATTTTGGGGGCGTTGGAGAAGAACGAGATCATCCGGAAAGTTCGGGCCGAACGATTGGGGGGGATTCGGTTCCTTGCCGATAGCCGCGAAATCCAACGCTACTACCAGCTGACACGCGACGAGAACCGGAAGAAAACCATCACCGCACTGCTGCGGACGCTTGGCGGGGCATCGCTTAGCCGCGAAACGTTGTTCAACCCGGAAGACCTTGCACGGAAGCATGAAATTCCGTTCGAGGCGTTCGACCAAAGCCTGCGGGCGTTGATGATGAGCCGCCTGATCCAATACACCCCCCCCACCGCCGGAACCGGATATCAGTTCATTCAGGAACGGCTGCCGATCCGCAACGTGCGGATTGACGAACGCTCCATGGAGCTTTCCCGCAACCGCGCCCTTACCAAACTGGACGCAATGGAACGCTATGCCCAAACCCTGGGCTGCCGCCGTGACTTCATTCTGGAATACTTCTGTGCCGAGATTGAAACCGCACGCTGCGGCCGCTGCGATAATTGCATCACCGGGGCCGACCGCAAGCCTGTGGAGCTTCGCCCGCAAACCCGACGGGCAATGGAGCAACTGCTGGCCGCTGCCTACGAGCTTGGCGGGCGGTTCGGCAAAATGACGCTGATTGATCTGCTTCGCGGAACCACAAACCCGACAATCGCAAAGTTCCGACTGGAGGGCTACCCACGCTATGGCGAGCTGCGCCAGATGGAGCGCCGCGAGCTTGCCGACATTGCCACACAGTTGATGGACAAAGGATTGCTGGAGAGCGCGATGGCCGTGAAGCCAACCGTGAAAATCACCCCGGCAGGGCGCGAAGCCGTGGCCCATCTGGTGCTGAAAAAGTTCACCATTGGCTGGAGTGGCAACACAACCGAGCAGAGCCGAAACCCCAAAGTGTTGGAACTACTTCAGCAGGAGCGCGACCAGCTTGGACGCGCCGAGGGGCTTGGTCCGCAGGCGATTTGCCCCGATGATCTTCTTCTCTCCATCTCCAACGATCTTCCCACCAGCCGCACCGATTTTATGGAGATTGAGGGGATGACCGAAACGGTGTACGGCGTGTGCGGCGCGCCGTTTATTGCGCTGATCCAGAATATCCAAGCCGAGGAAACCTGGCAGGAGGAAACCCCACAAGGAATCCCCGACCGGCTGAAACGGACGTACTTGCTGTACCAAGATGGCGGTGATCTTCAGGAGATTGCCCAGCGGTCGTCGCGCCAACCCTCGACCGTCAGCAGCCACATCGAGGAGCTGATAACGCTGGGGGTGGAGCTGGATATCCGGCGGTTTGTGCAGCCGGGCATTATCAAGGCTGTTGCCCAGGAGCTTCAGCGCATCCCCAACGTCTCGCTGCGTGACCTGCGCGGCTTGTTGGGCAATGCCATTGATTACCCCGAACTCCGCATCGCAGCCGCCTGGGTGCGGGCCGGACGGGAAGAATGACCCAGCATCTCTCTCTTCTTTCTCTCTCTTCTTTCTCTCTCTTCTTTCCCCCCCTCTGTGTCCTCTGTGCCTCTGTGGTTCTTTTTCTCCTTTATTTGCAAAGAAAAGCACCATTGCTAAACCTCAATCAACAACCAACCGATATGCCATTTGCTGCTTCTTTCTGCCTGCTTCTGCTCCTTCTTTTTTCCATTGCTGAACCAGCATATGGCCAAGATCGCCGCCGCGAAGAGCTTGCCATTTCCGACTCACTTTGGGGGGTGATTACCGCTGCGGCGGGACACCAGAAAATGTTTGGTTTCTCGGAGGACGAAATGCGCGGGTATGGCCCCGATGAGTTTGTGCTGCGAAGCGTTTGGTCGCTGTTCCGTAATGGCCGAAGCGTCCCCCGGTTTTCTGGGACACTCTCGAAAAACATGATAGATAACCACAAGGATGCTGCTTCATTGCTCCGCACAGGCTACGGCGTAACCGATATTTCTGCAGCGCGGATGCTGCCAATGGCCCCGGCAGAATCGTGGGGCGTTGCCCAGTTTCCCGACTCACTTTCTGCCGTTGCCGTCTGGGAGCAACTGCTGGAACAGGATGGAGTTGCCCGCCCCACTCCCACGTTCCTCCACTATCCGCCACACCTGCAAAAACTGATTGTGCGTCTGCTGCTCGGCATCCGCGAATCGCAGCCGTGGATCAACGCGGCGTTCAATCGCCAGCAATTCTTTCACTATTCCGGGCTGGACACAAACGCCCCCTTGGATGAGTGGTATGCCTTTGCCGCAGCCCCCTGGAACGAAGATCGTTTGGGGCAGTCTGCTACGTTACGGGACGGCACGTTCCAGGCATTGCGCGCCACCGACCGGCGGTATCTGGCGTTTGGCTCGGCACTGCTGGCGACGCACGTCGGCAACGCCATTGCGGAGTTCCGAAGCAGTGATTCCGCCCAGCCGATGCCGGCAGTGCAAGGGATGGAGATAACCACCACACTGGGCACTATCCGAATCTTGGGGAGCAATTCCGACACGGTTTCAACCCCCTCTGTTCTTACGATTGATTGCGGCGGGAACGACCTTTACTTGGGCCGCCAAGCGGTAAACACCCCGTTCCGCGAAACCGCCTCGGTGCTGATTGACCTTGCTGGGAATGACGTGTACGATAGCGACACCACGCTATCGTTGGCCTGCGGCGTTTTTGGTGTGGCAATGCTGGTGGATATGGCCGGAAACGACAACTACCGCGTGCGCGAATCGGGGATTGCTTGCGCGTGGTACGGGTCGGGGCTGCTGATGGATATGGCCGGAAACGACCACTACGTGACCGATAGAGCTTGGGGGGAAGCCGCCGCCCATGTTGGCGTAGCGGTGCTGTCGGATTGGGAGGGCGATGACGAGTACATCTGCGCCCAGCAGTCGCAGGGGATGGGGTCCACATTGGGGGCGGGGCTACTGGTGGATGCCGCCGGAAACGACCGCTACATTGCCCGCGACGACGGCAACCCAACCCCTATCTATCTGAACCAATCGGTGGCAATGTCGCAGGGGTGCGGCTACGGTCGCCGTGCCGATTTGGGGGATGGCCACAGCCTTGCCGGCGGCGTTGGCGCGCTGGCCGATGCCGACGGCGATGATTACTACTCCGCCCCGGTCTGGGCGCAAGGATGCGGCTACTGGTGGGGGGTGGGTATCTGCGAGGATCGGCGCGGAAACGACACGTGGCGTAGCGGGAAATACTCCATTGGCGCGGCGGCACACTTCGCCATTGGCTGCAAGGTTGATGCCGAAGGGAACGACACCTACGCCGTTGGCTACACCGAAGCCGTCAACCAATATCTGGGCCACGCCCGCGATGGCAGCATCGGCATAGCGATTGATGGAAACGGCAACGACCAGTACCACCTGAAAACCCACTGCGGCGGCACTGCCGATTTAGGAAGCCTTGCGCTGCTGTGGGATGCCGCCGGAAACGACCTGTACACAATGGACACGCTGAAAGTAGCCACGGACGACGGCTGGAGCGACACCCCACCGTTAGGAGGGGCCAGCGGCTACCCCCCCTTCTACAATTTCCGCGATGACATCCAATCCTACGGAGTTTTTTTGGATACTGGCGGGAAGGATAGCTATCAACTGAATGAGGCCAACCAGAAGAACATCCCCTGGAAAACAAAGCCAACCGACAACTCCCGATGGCTCTTCACCCGCTCCCCCCGCGAGCGCGGAATTGGGATTGACATGGAGTTGAGAAAAACATCAGCAGGGAAATAGATAGGGGATTTTCTCAGCAACAAAGCACCGCGCATTCCTCTTTCTCGGCATTGCCAGAAGCAGTTAGCAACGAAGCACCTTCTGATACGCCCGCAACGTCAGCTCCCCCACCCGTTCCCACAAGTATTCTTTCTCAATTCTCTGGCGCAGCGCTATCCCACGCGGCGCAGCCAACCCCTTAGTAATTCCGTCGGCAATGGAGGCGGTAGAATGTGGGTTCACATACATCCCCTCGCTTCCGAAATAATCGCGAGTGCCACCATGCTCGGTAATCACCACCGTTGCCCCGGCAAGCCCGGCCTCCAGCGCAGCAATCCCCGGTGTCTCGAACAACGAAGGGAGCGCGAACACAGGACACGCCGAATATGCCGATGCCAGCAACTCCGAATCGTTCGCCACCCCCTCGATAATCTCCACCCGTGGATTTTTCCTTGCCAACTGCAAGCATCGGTCGGCATACTCACCCCGTTGGATTTTCCCGATCAGCACTAATGGCGCGTCCACCCGCTGCATCGCCTTCAGCAATCCCAGCACATTCTTCCGCACCGAACCAATGTGGCCAACATTTAGCACAGCATTCTGGATCCCGTACTGCTGCAGAAACAGATCCGGCGTGGCGTTGGCAAACCGCGGGTGTACCCCGTTCGGCACAACGTGAACCTTCTCCGGCTCCACACCAAACCCGCCAGTGACGATTGCCGATTCGGCAGATGTGTTCGGCAGCACAGCGTTGGCGGCGTGGCACACCGCAGCGGTGATACCGAAATCGGTCCGCACCCCACCGCCAACCCCGCGTTGCAGCAGCCGCTCGGCCTTCAGCGCAAACCGGATTTGACGCGGCGAACGGAGCGTGAAGAAGATGGAGGAGACAACAAACGGAACCCCAAACTGCCGCAACCGCAAGGCGATGTCGTACGACATCATGTTGGCACCGAACAGGTGAACAAGATCATACTTTGCGGCATCGAACGGCTGCCACTGGTTGAACCAATCCACCGTCACCCCTGCATCGGCAAGGGCGCGCGCGGTCTCCTGGGCCTGGACCCAGGGCCCCCCCGCCACCAGCCGAACGCTCTGTTGCGCGATAAAGCAAACCCTCATCATTGGCGTAACCTCGTCAAAGAATCCTCCACGCTGTGGAACAGCATTTTGAAATTGAAGCTGGGAACCCGCTGCCGCTTGGCTGGCGGCTGAACCTCACGCTCCCAACGGATATCCTCCAACCGAACTGTAGCGTTTGCCGGCATCAACGCCCCTTTCTCACAGTGGTGTTCAACGCTTATCCATAAATCGCTGGGCGCGTCCCCCCCGTCGGCTGGTTGCGTTGCCACCGTCAGCAGGCCGTTTTGGAGATTGGCACGTACCGATGCCTTGCTTCGCCGCGCCCACCATTCGGCATACTGGCCCATGGTGATTGCGGGGATGTTGTGCCGGCGAACGTCCGCAAATATCGCTTCTGTCACCCCCCATTGCTGGTGCGTTGGATGGTGGTAAAAGATCACTGGCTCGGCAGCCATTACCTTGGATTGCAGCGTGGTTTGGTAATGCTCAATCATCTGCGCAGTGGCCGCCCCAACCCTGCGGAAATTTCCCGGCGACACCGGGTGGATAGGGACTTGCAGCGTTCCGAACCGCCCCCGCCAACGAAGCCACGGGAAGAAGGGGAGGTCATCGTAGCCCAACGAGAACTCGCTGGAGTAGAGGAAGCCACAATCGGCAACGGCATCGGCAACGGCTGGATTCCAAAAACCGTTGGGCGCGGCAAACCCACGCGGCGTGATCCCATGCTGGCGCAACAACTCCATTGCACGGCGGATATTTTCAACATTCTCACGGTATCCCTTGAACGTGCGGTGGCGGTGGCAATGGACCCCAAGCTCATCCCCTTCAAACTCGGCAAACCGCCCCAGCCACCCTTGATGTGCTTCGGTGTGGAGGAACCAGGTAATTGGCAGTTGGTACGCCAGCGAAAGGTGATGCAGTTGCTCAATCTGCAATTGGGTGCCGTGGTCGCTATCAATCCGGTAGCAAAAGATGGTGGGGGCGTTGTTGGGGAATCGCCACCGCGTAACGAACGGAAGCCCCCGCAACGAATGCAACCGCGACAGCAGGAAATGGATCAGCATCCGCTGCTCCCCTTTGTTCCCCCGCGCCACAATCTCACTCGGCAAAATCGCCGATGGCGCAGCGAACAACCGCCGCTTGGCACGGGTGTCCGCCGCCTGCTTCCCAACCTTCATCCCAAGCGTCAGAATGTTCCCATTCCGAAATGGGAATGGAGTTGGCATCCCGCCCTGCCACTGCTGTCCCCTGTTCGGCTGGCCAGCGCGGAAGATGGTGTTGGATAGCGTGCTCCCCTCTTCCAGAAGGCTTCCCCCTTCCTCCACGTAGGCCACCAGCCGTTGGGAAATGGTGGCGTTGCTGGCAGAACCATTGGCGATGATCACACTGTAGCGTGCTGCCGTAAGCTCAGCCGTGGCCGGAATCACTTCCCAGATAGCCCCAATCTGCTCCAGCAAAATTTCCCAACCGGGATTGTGAGAAAGAAGCCCTATGGTGAGATGTTGCGGCAACGGCATAAGCAAGTGAAAGCAATCAGGGATGCCGGGGATTTGGCATCATGCAGCGGTTGGGATGGCGTTTTGTTTATCGGCAATCAACGGTGAGGACTGCGCAATTTTTCTTTCCGCACAATCTGTACACGGGGGGCAAATATATGGCCAATCGGAACACTTCGCGGTATCTTGCTGGGGCGATGCCGGAAGCAGAACCTACAGGCATACAGCGCAGGCTGCTTCGGCTTCCATCCTATTCCAAAACGATTACCGACCAACCCTGCCATGACAACATCTTCAACGCCCGCCAAACGGGTGACAACCCGCTCACTTCAAGAGATGAAGCGGAACGGAACACGCATTGCAGCACTAACCGCCTACGACGCGTTGATTGCCCGAATTTTTGATGAAGCAGGGATTGATGTTCTGCTGGTGGGGGATTCGGTTGCCAATGTGGTGCAGGGCCACCAAACCACGCTTCCGGTGACGTTGGATGAAATCATCTACCACACCAAAGCCGCTACCCGTGGCGTGCAGCGTGCAATGGTTGTCACCGATATGCCGTTCATGAGCTACCAAGTGCGGGTGGATGAAGCGTTCCGGAACGCCGGGCGAATTATGAAGGAAACCGATGCCAGCGCGGTGAAGTTAGAAGGGGGAATCGAGTACGCCGAAGCAGTTCGCCGGATGACCGCTTCCGGCATTCCGGTGATGGGGCATTTGGGATTGCAGCCGCAATCTATCCACCAGTACGGCGGCTACCGCCCACGCGGAACCACCGCCGACGAAGCCGAGAAAATCATCAGCGATGCCGAAGCGCTGGAGCAAGCCGGCGCGTTTGGCATTGTGCTGGAAAAAATTCCTGCCGAACTTGCGCAGCGTGTCACCAGCAAACTGACGATCCCAACAATCGGGATTGGGGCCGGAGCCGGATGCGATGGCCAGATCCTTGTCTATGCCGATATGCTTGGGCTGACGGTGGATTTCAACCCGCGATTTGTTCGCCGCTACGAGCAGTTTGCCGACCGCGCCCGCGATGCCGCACGCCAGTATGCCGACGACATCCGTGCTGGCACCTTCCCAAATGAACAAGAGAGTTATTGATGATGAGCAGAACAACGCTGGCAACAACCATTCTTTCCATTCTGGCCGCAGCCGTGGCGGTGGTTGGATGCGATAGTGGGTTCGTTACCGATCCCCGCGACATCGTTTTCCCCGAATCGGACGTTAGCTACAGCCAACATGTGCAACCGCTGTTTGATCTTAGTTGCACAACCAGCGGCTGCCACGATGGCTTCACCCAAGCCGCTGGCTTGCGGCTGGAAACCTACGCCGATCTGTTCCAGAAACCGGGGATGGTGCGCCCGAACGATTCCGCCCGCAGCACCCTTCGACTGGCGATGCGCGGCGTTACGGTGCTTCATCCCCGAATCGAGCCGCTGCTGACCGAGAACCAAGTGCGCGGCGTGGCAATTTGGATTCAGGAAGGAGCAAGCAATAATTGATGCATGACGGAGAAGGTGCTACTTCGTGGTGCTTCGTCAAGGGTTCTTGATAACTCACCTTACGCGGAATCATGCTGGAGCTTGGTGATTACAGTATCTGGGTGTTCCACCTGACAACACCCTCCGCTCATGCTGAGCCCCGTCGAAGCCTGTCCTGAGCCTGTCGAAGGGTATGAGTGGAGCCACTGAACGGCCAACTGTTCACTATCCAAATGCTGCGTACGGTGAGTTGATAATGAGGGGGGGGCAAAAATCACTGCACCAAACATCCAACACTATTTCTCGCGCGATTGTGAAAGAGGGATTGAGCGGTGGGGGACGGATTCCCCTTTCCGGATCTCCACCACCACAATGGCGATGTCGTCGTTCTGGTCGCTGCCGTCGCGGAAGTTTTCCACTTGCTGCAAGATGCCGTTGCAGAGGGCGTGAGCCGAGGTGTCGGGGAATCCAGAGATCACATCCAGCAACCGCCCGTCGCCGAACAATTCCCGCCCAGCGTTCATCGCCTCGCTTACTCCATCGCTGAACAGAATGAAGGTCTCCCCGGGCTCGTACTGCACGGTGTATTGCTTCAGTGAGTCGGTGAATATCTGGTGCGGAGCCAGCCCCAGCGCAATCCCTGCTGGGGTAAGAGAATCAACCTCTGATCCATGCCGCCGGATAATCGGCGTATGCCCGGCACGTGCCATGCTGACGGTCATCCGTGCGGTGTCGAACAGCAGCATGGTGGCGGTGATGAACGATCCACGGGTGATCACCTCACCCAGATGTTTGTTCAGCAGCCCAAGTATCTCCTTTGGTGTGTTGTGCATTGCGCAGGCGATATGGACCATGCCGTGGAACTCGGCCATGTACAACGCCGCCGGAAGCCCCTTGCCGGAAACATCGGCGATGATGACAAGGAATCGGTCGGCATCCAGTTGGATCACGTCGTAGTAATCCCCGCCAACCGCTTGGGCCGCACGCGCCACCGCGCTGATGGAAATCCCCGGGATGCTTGGCATCTCCTTCGGCAGCAAACTCTCCTGGATTTTTCGTGCCGTTGCTAACTCCTCTTGGTATCGCTGGCGCGCAAGCTCCGTCTCGTACAATCGCGCCACCTCCACCGCCCCCGCCCCCTGGGCCACAACCGTTTTCAGCAACTGAAGCTGCCGCCCTCCCAATGGTTGGCCGCTGCGCGGGCGGGTTAGGATCACTGCCCCGATTGCCTTCCCCTGGGCGTACAATCCCACCACGTAGCTGAACCATTCGCGCCACGGAATCAACAACGGGTCGTTGACGGTTTCCAGCGAGATGATGGCGTGGGATTCATGCAGCAACCGGCGCAGGCTCAGGAGTGATTCATCTTCAACATCAATCGGCTCGAAATCCGTCACCTTTGCCAGCAGCTGGAACTGGCCTTCGGATTGCTCAACAATCACGTACGCCCCTGTTAACTCCAGCGTCTGCTTCAGCGTGCGCGCCATTAATGCGGCCACCGCGCTGGTCCCCACCGTCTCGCTGATCTCCTCGGTGTATCGGGTAAGCAGTTGGGAGTAGTCGCGATGCTGCGGGAAGAATCGGTTTTCAATCCAGATCTGCACCGCACGCTTCACCGGATCAAGCAGCAGCAACAGCAGCAAGAAGGTGATAATCCCGACGGGGCTGAAGATATTCATTGGCTCCTCTGTCCCCGATGCTGTCACCGCCCACAGTGCACGGCTAATACCGTAGGCAATCGTTAGATAGAACCCCACAAGCAGTGTGCTGGTGGCGGTGTAGGTTAGGGTGGTTCGCAAGATCCGCCGGAAGTCCATCACTTGGTAGCGATAGATGGCATAGCCGAAGGAGATTGGAAGCGCCAAAATCAGAAACGCAGGAAGCTGATACTGGGGGTAGAGGAAGGTAGTGGTGGGAACAAGAATCTGGATAATCTTGAAGTAAAGGAAGCTGACCGTGGCCAACAGCGACCCCACCAAAATCACCGGCATTGGCCGCCGCACCGGGGTTGCCGGAAGCTGGCGATAGCCTCGGAACAGAAAATATGTTCCCCCCAGAAAGAAGATCTGCCCTCCAAAAAAACCACCATACATGATATAGGTTTGCAGTAGTGCTGGCTCCGGTATCTGGGCTATCTCGGTGACGAAATAAACCATGTTTCCCATGATGGTAAAGATGACCGGGGAGTAGAGCCACAACTTCCTGGGAAGAGTAGTGAACACCCGCTGGTTAATCGGGAAGGTGGTGCAAAACAGCACCCAGAGCGAAAGGAACAGCGAGCCTAAAGTCCCCCACAGTAGCCGCAATGCTATCCCCACCCCACCCCCCACTTGGAACAGCTGCGACGGGTAGGTGAAGGCAAACACTACACACGCGGCGGTCAAGAAAAATTGCTGCTGCACCCGCCCGCGTGGCCGCGCAAACAGCACCACCGCGCCAACCAACAACCACAACGCACAGAACAGCGGAAAGGCGATCTGAACATAGATCTTTTGGGTGCGCACTTTCATCTGCAACGTGAGTTGCTGGCCGCCCCGCTCCACCACATAAGGTATCGGAACAGCAACCGGAGCCCGCTCCAGCAAGGTCTGTGCGTAGTTCACAACCTGCCGTGTGGCTTGCATCTGCTTTTCTTGGGGAAGGGTGTCTGGGAGAGTGGGGAGTGTGGCACCGTTGATTGCAATCACCCGATCGCCCACCTTCACCCCCGCTTGGTCGGCTTCTCCGCCGGAAACAACCTCCACCACAACCAGCACCGATTGACTGCCCCGTTGCTCAATATCCCACAAGCAATCATCGGTGGCCATGCTGCTGTGGTGCAGGATTCCAGAGTTGGAGGCAATCAGATTGGCCAACAACGAGACCGCCAGCAACGCCCCGAACAACACCCGCAACTTGGTGTCGCTCATCTGGCGGAGACGTTCGGCAATGGAGGGTACGAATGTCATTGTGCTGTTTATTTATGCCAACCCCCAAGGTTAGGAGAAGGTGCTGAGAAGAAAAAGGGGCAATGGATATTTTCCGTTCTCTCACTACTCTCTCTCCCTTTCCCACCAATCTTGGGGGGAACGCTTTGCTTGCCAAAGCAGATCAAGGCGCGCGTGTGAAAGCTGCCATTCTTGACGAACGAAAATAGTTGAAGTTCCAGCATCAAAACTATGCCAAAAGCTATCGCGCCCCTTGCATACCCCGCACGATGGGGCTAAGTTCCCTTCCGCTAACCGTCGGTATGCTCTTCTTTCACAGGAGGCTATCCATGAACCAATCTTTCCGTGGCTGTTGCCAATCGCTGTTTCCGGTACTTCTTCTTCACACAACCGCATCCATGGGCCAATCCAACCCCACGATTGGGGAACCACACGATTACCACACCATTGCCCGCCGCATCACCGATATGGCACTACGTGACGGGCGTTCGTATGCAATGCTGCATCAGCTTTGCACAACTATCGGCCACCGGTTAAGCGGATCGCCACAAGCTGCACAAGCCGTTGAATGGGGCCGCCGGGCGATGATTGAATCGGGATTGGAGCGGGTGCATCTGCAACCTGTGCTGGTTCCGCATTGGGAGCGGGGCACGCCAGAAACGGTGATATTAACTGCCGACGGAAATGCCGAACAGCTTCGTGGATTAGCGTTGGGGGGAAGCGTTGCAACCCCACCGGAAGGGATCACTGCCGAAGTGATAGAGGTCCACAGCATCGCCGAAGTTGCGGGCTTGGGGGAACGCGCCCGTGGAAACATCATCTTCTTCAATCGCCCGATGGACCCTACGTTGATGAACACCTTCGATGCCTACAGCGGCGCGGTGGACCAACGGGTGAACGGCCCGGTGGCCGCCGCACGAGTTGGCGCGGCTGGGGTTCTGGTGCGCTCCATCACCACTGCCATTGACACCTTTCCCCACACCGGAATGCTCCGCTACAACGACACAGTTACCAAGATTCCTGCGTTGGCAATCAGCACTGCGGATGCTGAACATCTTAGCACCACTCTGCGCCGCCATCCTAACGCCCGCGTCACCATCCAAACCAACTGCCGCACCCTTCCCGATGCAGAATCGCACAACGTCATCGGCCAGCTAACCGGAACCGAAAAACCGGAGGAAGTTGTGGTGATTGGCGGCCACTTGGATAGCTGGGATGTTGGCCACGGCGCGCACGACGACGGCGCAGGATGTGTGCAAGCAATCGAGGCGTTGCGGCTGCTGAAGGTGCTGGGTCTGCGCCCCAAACGCACCATTCGCGCTGTGCTCTGGATGAACGAGGAGAACGGATTTCGTGGCGGAATTGCCTATGCCGACAGCGTTGGGAAGCATGGCCCACGCCACATTGCCGCAATCGAAAGCGACCGCGGAGGGTTTGCGCCACGCGGCTTTTTTGTGGAGGCCGATATGCTAACGGTTGAGCGGGTTGCGCGGTGGGCTGAGTATTTCCGAGCAATGGGAGCCGAGCGGTTTGTGTACGGCGGAGGGGGTGCCGACATCGCCCCGCTGAAAGCGCACGGAGCGTTGAACATTGGGCTAAACGTGGAATCCCACCGCTACTTCGACTACCATCACGCCGCCAGCGACACGTTCGGGCAAGTGAACCGCCGCGAGCTTGAACTTGGCGCAGCCGCCATGGCCCTGCTTGCTTGGTTGATTGCTGAAGAGGGGGTGCCAGATAATTGAGGGTGAATACGCGCTCGCTGCCAGCCCGCATCCCCCACCCTCTCCCAAAATTGGTCTTCCACCGGACAACACCCCCGCTCATGCTGAACCCCGTCGGAGCCTGCCCTGAGCTTTGCAGCGGAGTCCCCGAACAGGAGCAGGGAAATTAGATTGAATAGAGCATCCGCTCATGCTGAGTCCCGTCGAAATATGAGCGGAGGGCGGGTTGCGGTGGAACACCGGGGCACTGCCATCACCAAGCTCCAACATGGCGTTGCAGAAGGTCACTGGATAATTATCCATTCTTCGGTATCAATCCCCCCGCATCTCTTCCGTATCTTTCCCCCAAATGATTTCCGTTTTAACCCTATTTGCAATGACGATATCACGTCGCTTCCTTCCGTTGTTCCCCTGTTCGTTGTTCTTGCTTGGCTTGCTGGCGGTTCCTGCCGTTGGCCAGCCGGAGCAACGCGGGCTGATGAAAACACCGGAACAAAAATTGGCCGAGCAACGCCTTCAGCCACGGGTTGGGCTGTTTGGGAATTTGGGCCTAAATATCCATAGTAGCCAGTTCTTCGGCATACCCGGCACGCCGAACTGCATGGCACTGGATGACGTTGGATTCACCGGCGGAACCGGAATGGGATACGCTGTTGGGTTGCTGTTCGAGCTTCCGTTCGACGAGCAATTTCGGTTGATTGCCCGCGCAGGGCTTTACTCACTTGCCGCAACCCAAACTGCCGATGCCCATATCGGCCCGATTGTGGTTGGCAACGACACCGCCAGCGGCATCAGCCAGTATAGCCTTGATGCTACGCTGGGAATGGTTGGCGGAGAGATTCTGCTCGGCTGGCGGCCAATCCACGATATGCCGCTGACAGTGCGGCTGGGGCCGGAAATCGGCGTTTTTATGACCAAAGAATTCACCCAACAGGAGCAGCTGATCTCCCCTTCTTCCGCCACCTTCATCGGCGACAACGGGCAGAACACTCGTGTGCGAAACCCTGTGAGCGGCGAGCTGGCCAACACCGGGCTGCGGGTTGCTGGGGTGATTGGTGCCGATTATGAGCTTCCGCTGAACAAAACCGAAACGTTCATCCTTGCTCCGGAAATCGGCTTCTCCTTCGGCTTCACCAACGTCACCAGCGACCTTGATTGGAAGATCCATCAGCTTCGCGGTGGCGCGTCGCTGAAATATGCCTTCCCGGTGACCGAGCCGCCGCCGCCCCCACCGCCGCCGCCGCCCCCTCCACCGCCACCACCACCGCCGCCACCACCACCAGAACCGGTGTTGGCAGCCCAGCTTACAGCCGTTGGCGTAAGTGCCGACGGAACCGAACGCCCGGGGGTGACAATTCGGGTGGAAGAGTTTATCAACACGCAGACCAGTTCGCTGCTGAACTACATTTTCTTTGACGACAACTCGGCCCAGATACCAGCGCGCTACCGCCAGTACAGCGGCGACGCTTCCGCACAGTTCCAAACCGACCAGTTGAACGGGCAAGGGACAATGGAGGTGTACTACCAGATGCTGAACATCTTGGGCGACCGGATGCGGCGCACCCCCGGATCGAAGATCACCCTAACGGGAACCAACTCCAACACCGGAGCCGAGGCCAACAACACGGCTCTCTCGAAATCCCGTGCCGAGGCGGTGAAGGGGTATCTGACCTCACAATGGGGGATTGAACCAAGCCGGATTGAGGTTGCTGCGCGCAATCTTCCCGCGCTTCCTTCCAGCCCTGCCGACCCTGACGGCATTGTGGAGAACCGGCGTGTGGAGATTTCCAGCCGGACGATTAGCCTGCTTGATCCCGTCACCGTCAGCGACACGCTTCGGACTGCCGACCCGCCAAAGGTGCTGCTGCGCCCGTTGGTGAAAGCGGAATCGGGAGCGCGAGAGTGGGGAGCAACCATCACACAGGGGGGGCGGATGTTGAAGGAGTTCAGCGGAACAGGAACACCGCCTGAGCAATTGCAGTGGGACATCACCGGAATCCAGGACCAAGCACCGATTGACCGCACGCCGTTGGTGACGCGGTTTGAGATAACCGACACACGTGGCAAAAAAGCAGTGGCACAAGCGGAGTTGCCAGTGGAGCAGATCACAATCCAGAAAAAGCGGGAGGAGAAACAAGGGGATATGGCCTTCGAGCGATTCAATCTGATAACCTTCGATTATGACAAGGCCACACTGACCGAGACCAGCAAGAACATTGCGCGAACCATCAAGCAGCGGATCACGCCGGAATCGCAGGTGGAGATCACCGGATACACCGACCGGTTAGGGGATGAAGCGCACAACTTGCAGCTATCGCAAGAACGCGCAGTGAACACCGCAAAAGAACTGAACGTGCCAACCGAAAACGCACGCGGCGTTGGCGAAACAACATCGCTGTTCAACAACGACCTACCCGAAGGCCGATTCTTCAGCCGCACGGTGGATGTGGTGGTAAAAACACCAGTAAAGAATTAACAGGAAACCACGGGAACAAAAATGGAGCGGGAGTTGAGATTGATCTCAACTCCCGCTCCATTTACTGGCCGCAGATACTCATTATTGTTTTGACCGAATCAGAAGATCAGCAGGTATTCCGAACTGACCTTACGCAAAACTTCAGCAGTGAACAGTTCCCCGTTCAGGGGCTCGGCTCATACCCTTCGACAAACTCAACACTCAGCATAAGCGGAGGGCAATTTCTGGTAAGGAACCGAAGCATTGCGCCCCCTCATATTCAGCATAGTTGCGCGTAAGGTGAGTTCAGCATCTGGCCATCCGCGCCTACCGATTGACCACCATCTCCCCCCCATCCACCAATTCCCCCGAACGCAGCCGGATGAAATAGATGCCGGAGCGGAGTGTGGAAATATCCATCAGCAACTGGCCGCTTCCGGCGTTCATCAGCGTTTGCTCGCTTCGCAGAACTTCGCGGCCAAGCCGGTCGAAGATGGTGGCTTGGGTGGTTGCGGCGTTTGGCAGCACAAAATCGAGCGCGGCAACGTCGGGGTTGTTCACCACTGCCATTTTTAGCGTGCCGTTAATTCGGCGGCTGGCATTCAGCAGGCGGTCGTCAAGGTAGCACATGCTATCAATGCGGAACGTACCCGGGTTGATAATCCCCACCTTCGGATTTCCATCGGCCATCCTTGCAGCCGTGATCGTCAGCGGTGTGCTGATCGCGTTCCCCAGCAACGCGCGGAACCGGAGCCGCGTCAGCAAGCTGTTCGGCGTTGCGTTGGCCATTGGCGTTCCCGCCCCCCCTGCCGACATGGTGTAGGTGGTTAGCGCGCCCGATTCGTTCGGCAAGTACGCGCTGTTGATTGCCACCGTGGTTAGCGGCACGGCAACGGCAGCATCACTTCGGGTGGCGGGATCCAGCGGGAACAGCAGCGTTTTGTTGTAGCCCAACGTGAACGTGAGGTCGCGGACATCGTAGTGTGCGGGGATCGTGTCCATCAGGAAAACCGAATACTCGAAGGTGCTTCCCGGGCGCGCCACCACCGAATCGCGAATGGCAATCACCACGCTGTCGTAGCCCACCCCACGCAGCTGCAACGTGTCGGCAGTGCGGCAACTGTTGTACGGCATTGGCAGCGATGCGGTCTGCACACGCAACCGCGCTGGCGCAAAGCAAGCGCTGATCGTGGCCGAGCCACCCGGCTGGATTGCCGGAAATGGAGTTGGTGCTTGGATAGAAAAACCACCAACCGCTGCCGGGAACGTGGCAAGCTGCAACGGTGCATCGCCGTTGTTGGTCAGGGTGATTTGCCGGCACACCGAACGCCCAGCACGCACCGAATCGAAGTCAATCGCCGTTGGGTTGATTGCCAGTAACGGAGCCACCGAACGCCCACGGATCAGATACGTTCCGGGAATGCTTCGGCTAAGTTGCTGGGCGATGGTGAGATAGATCTGCACCAACGTATCGGGGTTGTTCGTGAAGAAACTGCTGCCGCCGGTGCGGTTGGCCATTTGCTGCAAGGTGTTGATGCCATTGGCGGTTAAGCCGCTTCCCAAACCGATCGTGAAGATGCGGACGTTGTTCTGCGAACGCGCCACAATCGCATCAATCCTCCCTTGCTGAAATCCCCCTTCGTCGTCTCCATCGGAAAGGACAACAATCACGCGGCGGCCTGGCAAGTTCCGTTGCAGCACCCTGTTCAAGGCCGTATCCACCGCATCGTACAAGCGTGTTCCGCCGGCTGCGGCATTTGGCACACGCGATTGCAGCAACCCAGCGTTCGTGGTAAAATCTTGCACAAGCCGAACACCCGATGAGAAGCCAACAATCCCCGCTTCATCCACAACGCCGCGTGCGGGGTCGTTCAGCAGGTTATCCAGAAATATCCGCCCGCCAGCGTTGGCAGCAGTGATCCGGCTAACGCCAGACCCAGTGGGAATGGTCATGCTTCCGCTGGTGTCGAACACCATCATAATCGAAAGGGAGACGCGGTTATCGGCAATGTAGGCGATCCGCTGCGAATCAATGCGCGGCGCGAACGTTGGGTTGTAGCAGACCTGCACCACCTGCGATTGGTTAGGCTGCAAGGTCAGCGGAAGATTGAGCGGAGTGGTTGCGGCAACGGTAAACGGCGCAAGAATTGGATCCATCTGGGTGATGGTCAGCGGGGCGTTGCCGATGTTCTGGAACGTGACGTTCCGGCATTTCTGGGTGCCGCACAGCGTGGTGTCGTAGTCCAACGGGTCGGGGTTGATTTGCAGCACCGGGCCCAGCGTCAGCCGCGGCGGAAGCGCGCCAACGCCGCTAAGTTGCACCGGCACGTTTTGCGTGGCCCCGCAGGAAACATAACTGAAATTGGCAGTGGCATTCCGCGCCCCTTCGGCATCGGGAGTGAAGCAGATCACAACGTCGGCAGTGCCACCGGGCGGGATCACCGCTGGCGGAGGGGTTTGGATAAAGAACGGAAGGTTCACCCCAGTTATCACCCCCGGCGACAGCGGCCCATCGCCATCGTTCCGCAGGGTGATGGTCTCGCAGCGGGTGTTGAAAATCTGCGCAGTCCCGAACGAAACGTTTGTGCGCGACGCGGAAAGGCTTGGCCCAGTGGCCCGCCCAACAAACATGAACGAATCCACCGATGAAAGATCGTAGCGGACAAACCCCTTAAAGGTATCGGCCCGGCCCGGAACGGTTGGGTTGTAGCAGACGTTGAAACTCACCTGCTCGTTCGGCTGAAGCGTTTGCGGGAAGTTGAAGGTGACACCTGCATCAATCTCGAACGTGCCAAAGAAGGCATCGGCGGACTCAATCGTCAGCGGATTTTGGCCAACGTTCCGGAAGATCAGCGTGTTGCATTTTTTTGTTCCGCACAGTGTGGTGTCGAAGTTGGTAAGGCGGTTGATAACGCTAAGCCCGCCGCCCGGGGCAATCGCGCTCAGGAACAGTCCATCGAAGAAGGCATCGTTGCTGACACCGGTTGCGCGGACGGCAATCAGCCGCACCCGCAAAAACCGTGTGCCGACCGCCGGGGTGAACAGCCCCGACACCTGCTGCCAGCCCGCCGTTGCCGCAACCGCGCCGGTGTTGAAATTGCTGAGTACGGTGGTGTTGGCGGCATCGCGGCACTGCACCACAATTCGTGCCGAATCGGGCACCACTTCCGGCAGCGATTGCACGCGGCCATCGAACACAAAGCGGACGGTGCCGCCATCAATTCCCGCAGCAAGCGCGGTCACGTCAATATCTTGGCTTAGTTCCGAGAGTGGAATATCCCCAGCAAAGAAGTAGTTGGTTCCGGCAAATGCGGGAACCGCGCTTGCCTCGGTCCAAGTTCGCGCCACTGGCTGGCTCCAGCCGGGGATCGAGTCGCCAATCATCGGCACCTCGGCACCGGGATTGATGATCAAATTTTGCGCTGGCAGTGCCGCCGCAAAGGCAACAAGCAAGACAACAACGGTGCAAAGCCTACGGGATAGTTTCATGGCCGAACTTGGTTGAACAAAGTAGATTGCAAACGGAGGGGCGATTGAGCGAAAGGCGGCTGAAATTAAGAAGAATTTGGTGTTTTCAAGCATTTCCATTTCAACCGCCCATATTTCTTTTACCGCACCACCGTCACCATTTGGGATTGCTCCCTCCCGCTTGCGCCACGCGCCACCACGCGGTACTGCCCGGCTGGAAGATCGGTGGCATCAATGGGCAGAAGGATGCTCCCACCATTCTGGTATCCATCGGCAAGGGTGCGAACCATGCGGCCAAGCGCGTCGTGCAGCGTAACGCGCAGGTCCCCCGATTCCCGCTGCCGAAGCCGCACAATGCTTCCGCTGCTGAAGATGTTCGGTGCGACCGTCAGCTCCAGATCTTCGGTTGGCGCGATTCGCTCAACATCGCTTGCGTTCTGCGGTTCCAGCACAATATGCGAGGCCGTCAGCGGCGCGGCTTGGAAGGTGAACTCCGTTCCGTTAATCTCCATCTCCGCCATTTTCCCCACCTCGGTTCCGGCTTGGCTGATGCCGTAGGCCGTCATCTTCCCCCAGGGCTTGGCCGCCCCGGTTGCGATTGCCGCCATCAGCGGTTGGGTGCTGTTTTTGTTGAGCAGAATGATGTGAAGCCGCCCGGTAGCATCCATCGCGGCGTATGCCGAACTGTTCTGAACATCGCTGGTGGCGCAGTCCAACCCAAGCTCGCCGAACGTTCCGTTGTTGCCGTCGTAGTTGCGGTACAGCCGGAACGCGGCGGCGATGTAATCGCGCACCGGACCGAAGTAGTACGCCATACTCACCCCTTCCCGCCCAAAAATTCCAAGCGCGTCGGCTTGGGCAATCGCGCCGGAGATATGATGCCGCCCGCCAAAACTGTACTCGGTGATCCCCAGCTTGGTGTCGGGGTAGAAATCGGCGATTGCTTGCTTCAGCTTGGGGAGCAGCTGCAACGAACGTCCATCGGTGAAGCCGTTCCCCTGCTTGGTGATCCAGCTGGTTTCCACGTAGGCCGGATCCCACAGGCTGCGGGTTGCTTGCATCCGTTTTTCGTTGGTGGAGATTGCTTCGCCATCGGCGTAGTAGTGGATGGTGAACACATCCAGCAGGCGGCCACCGGCTTGGTCGGAAGCGGTTTTCATGTTGGACAAATAAGCGTTGACCCAGGTCATCCGGTTGTAGCGGTAGTCGTCGCCGCTGTTGTTGGTGCGGAACGGCTCGATGTTGTAGCTGTCCCAATCGGCGGGGGCGTGACTTTGGCCATCGTAGATGCTCCAAAGGCTGTAGAATTCCGGGTAGCCCCACATTGCCGGGCCGGTAACTTGGGCGTTGGGATCCATCCGGCGGATGGTTTGCGCAAGGGAAATGTTCTTCTGAAGCAGATCGCCGCAGGTGGCAAGCTGGGTGTGCAATCGCGGATGAGTTCCCGATTCCCCGTTGGCAGGGTAGTGGTGCCACAGCCCCGGCTCGTTATCAAGCTCGTACAGGCCAATCCCTTGCGCGGCGGTGGCGTTGCCGTAGCGGTTCATCAGGAAGTTCAATTCTTCATCAACGTAGATTGCATCGTCGTTCAGATCAGGTTCCAGCAGAAGCGAGAGGGGCGATCCGGGCTTATCGTTCACCACCCGCTTCCACCGCGCCGACGGCGCGGCTTCCGCTGCGGAAACAGCGCCGTTTCCGTCGGCTGCCACAAACCCCGCACCGGGAAGCTGCAACAGCGATGCCGCCCCCAAACTCAGCGAGTGATCGTGGAAGGTCGTCAGTGCCTTCCCGACGGAGTAGGGCGCGCCCCCCGCCCCAGCAATGAATGATTGGAAACTGTTGTTGCTGTGAAGCGAGACACCGTTCTGGTCGCGGTCGTCGGCACCGGAGTTGCTGAAACCGTTTTCGTAGTTGTAGCTGGTCATGGTGTTTCCGCCAAGCCGGCGGGTTGCCACGTTCAGGCCTGATTCTTGGTTCTCCAATCCCACCTTCCAATCGTTGGCGTTCTGCCATTCGGAGTCGTAGATGTAGGCATTGATGCCGTAGATCAGCGGGCTGATTGGGTGGGGAATGCCATCGGAGGCAATGGTGATGGAAACATCCATCGGCTGAGAAATGGCGGGGATGGAGCACAATAGCAGCAGTGTACTCGTTGCAAGTGTCTTCATGGTGCGTGTGTGTGTGTGTTCGTTCGGTTGCTTGGTTGTTGCGTGCGTTGCTGGGAAACAGGCGTTGCTTCCGTCAACCCTTGCAATCTACCGTTGGGCGCTGACGATTCGGGGGAAACGTTCGGATGGAGTTACTCCACTCCCCCAATTCCAGCAAGAAATGTTGAGAGGTTATCATCTTTCCCAAGATTCAACTTCTTGCGGATGCGCTGGCGGTACTTCTCGATGCTGCGCGATTCGGCGTTCAGGATTTGCGCTATCTCCTTGGTGGAAAGATTGATCTTAATCAGCGAACAGACCTTCAGCTCAGTTGGCGTTAGCCCTGGATAGCGTGCCGAAAGCGTCTCCAAATAGCCAACATGCACTTGCTGGAATTGCCGTTCGAATCCACTCCAATACTCCTCGGATCCAATAGCCTCACTTACTGCTTGTTCCACATGGCGCAAGGCCTTCTCCCCCTTTGCAGAAATGAACTCCCGCAAATCAGCAACGTAGCGGCGCAGTTTCCGCAGCATTTCATTTTTCTGGGTTAGATACAGTGCTGTGGTGGTAAGCTCCTTTTTCCGGAACTCTGCTTCCTGCTCAAGGTGTTGGTTGCTCAGCCGCAGGATTTCCGACTCCTTGCGGGCTTGCTCCACTTCGTACAGGGCTTGCATATTTTTCAGGCGACGGTCGCTTTCGGTGTTGAACACCTCTTTCTGCAGTGCTACGAACTCAATCAGGAAAGGGGTGGCCTGGTTACGGCGTTCGGTTTGCAGAAGCACGTCAATAAGGTTTTGCAGGATGCTGTGCAGGTAGGTTTTTGCACCAATCTGGCGGGCGGTATCGGCAGCTTCGGCCAAGTACGTAATGGCCGCGTCCACATCATCCTGGCGGGCATGAAGCGTACCCAAGGATTCAAAGGCAATAGCAATTTGAAGCTGCTGGCCAAGCTGGTGGGCAACGTCAAGGTGGGCTTGGAACATCTGTTTTGCTGCTTCGATGTCCCCTTGTTTTGCATACACCTTTCCAATGGCTCCTTGTGTGGAAGCCACCCCCATCTTATCGCCTTGCTCTTGCTTGATTGCCAAACTTTTTTGGTAATAGTGCAAAGCGTTGTCGTAGTTCTTCAGCAGGAAGTTGGCGTTCCCCAAATTGTTGTATGTGGTGGCCATCCCTTGCTGGTCGCCAATCTGTTCTTTTATCTGAAGGCTACGGTTCAGGAACTCAATTGCGCTGTTCGGTTGGTTGGTATCAAGGTAGTAGGTGGCGATGTTGTGATAGGCACGGCTTACGCCCCGCTGGTTGCCGAACTCTATGTTGATAGCAAGGCTTCGATTGTAGTACTCCAACGCCTGCTCGTGCTGCCCAAGCGTGGTGTACACAATTCCCAAATTCTGCAAGGTAGTGGCCTGCGATTCCCGCTCCCCCAGTTCCTCCTTAATCCCCAAACTCCGCTCCCAGACTGCAATGGTTTGGGGATAGCTACCCAAGTTGTAGTGGATTGCGCCAATGCCGTTCAGGATGCGGCTTTGCATGATACGGTGGCCAGTAAGTCGCGCCAATTTTAACGCCTGGTTGTAGCAGGATAAAGCCTCGTCGTAATCACGAAAATCCATCTGCACTTCCCCTTTAATCATCAATGCCCGCGAAACGTGGTTGTGGTCGTGGTCGGCACGGGCGCGTTCTTCGGCTTCGTTGGCCAACGCCAAAGCGCGTTCCAGATTGGAATAGCGAAGCTCGGCCGCCGTCAGCAACAACGCAAGCGTGCGGTGTTCCTGCTGGCCGGTTTCCAGATACTCCTCTGGCGATTGTGAAAGAGGGAATTCCGACATGGCTGATGTTTTGCTGAAAACATAATCAATATATCCCCGGCAGCGTAGTTTCCATGCTATCAAGCAATTCCGTTTCTTTGCAGCGCATCTTCATTTTTCCCTGTGCTACAACTATGGCTACCGAACCGACAATCTTGATTGTTGAAGACGATCCCGCCATTGCCGAAGGGCTGCGGGCATTTCTGGAATCGGAGAATTTTCTTGTGGAGCATTGCGACGACGGCGGGGCGGCTGTTGAGCGGGCAATGGAGGTTGTTCCCGATGTTCTGCTGCTGGACCTTTCCCTTCCGCGACGGAACGGGTTGGATGTCTGCCGCGAACTGCGCGAGCGTGGGTTTATCAAACCGATCCTGATGCTGACCTCACGCGCTGATCAACTTGACAAAGTGCTTGGGCTGGAATCCGGGGCGGATGATTACATCACCAAGCCGTTCGATTTGCGCGAGCTTCTGGCGCGGGTGCGTGCCCACACCCGCAGTTTCCAACGGACGGCGCAAACAACCGCATCCGCAGCGGAACCGGAGAACTACAACCGTCGGCTGCTGGCAATCATGTTCACCGACATCAAGGATTACGCCAAGATGATGAACGCCAACGAACGCCGTGCGGTCCGGTTGGTGACGATGCACAACCAGTTGCTGCAGGAGGAAATTAAAGGGCATGGCGGGCAAGTGGCCGAGATTATCGGCGATGCGTTTCTGGCAACATTCAGCAGTGCGGTTCGCTCGGTGGAGTGCGGATTAGCGGTGCAGAAAAAATTGGCCGAGTACAACCACCAACAACCGGAAGCCGAGCAAGTGCATGTGCGGATCGGCATCCATTTGGGGGATGTGTTGGAACACGCCGACGGGAAACTTGCAGGGGATTCGGTGAACATTGCCGCACGGCTTCAGCAGATTGCCACCCCCGGCTGCGTCACCGTCTCCGATAGCGTCTTCATCGCCATTCGCCACAAGATTGATTGCCACGCCGCAAGCCTGGGGGAACGCTTCGTGAAGAATATCCAAGACCCCGTGGTTATCTACGAGCTAAGCCTGTGAACAGCAATCGGCTGGCAGTATCAGGAAGATGATACCGCCAGCCGATTGTGTGTTTTTTGTTGCCTGCTTTATGCTTCTACAGGCTTCGGTTTGGGGTCGCGCCCGGCCCAGCAGTTTGCGGTGCTTAGTTGTGGATTGCCCGACATCTTGGCGTACAAAAAAAGCTGCATTCGGTAGGCCACTAACCACTCCAGCACCGCACGCACCAACCCTTCCCCAAAAGGAACTTCTGGCCCAACCCCGGGCACCGGCCCTGTTCGTGTTAATAATTCATCATCGGTCATTGTCGCCAACGCTTCACCGATCGCCTCAATCTGCCGATTCATCGCGGCAGGGAACTCCTCCATCGGCATAGCTTCGGCTTGCTGTTCCAGCGATTCCCATGCCGCAAAATTTCCATCAATCATCCCCCGCACCGCACCAATGCCGCAGATGGAAAGATATTGCAGCAGCTCGCGGGTGGAGCGCATTGTTTCGCCGGGGCGGTAGTCGTAGCTGTCGGGGTGTAGCTTGCTGAATACGTGGTTGCAAATATCCCGCTCGCGGGAGATTGCCGATAGGAACTGGTCACGGGTAATCATGGTAAGCAATGGTTTGTTGGTTGGATGAACGATTGCGGTGCAAATATCGGGTGATCGTTGGGTAGGTTGGCATCTTCGATCTTGCGGATTTGGTAGATAGGGTTTGCGTAACCATTCTCTCTTCGTTCCTACCTCTGTGCTTTTGTGGTTTCCCCGCATTGAATCAACCACAGAGACACAGAGGGCACAGAGGGAAGAAAGAGAGATGGTTCATCGCCGCTGGTGAACTCTTGGGCGATTCCATTTTTTTTACGCCAAATACCCCTCCCAATCCAGCGCAAACGGGTTCCGCTCACGCTCGGCTCCAATCGTTGTTTCTGGGCCGTGGCCCGATAGCAATCGGGTGGCATCGTGAAGGGGCATCAGCCGGGTGGCGATGCTTCGCATCAGTGCCTCGAAATCTCCACCGGGAAGATCGGTTCTGCCGATTGACCCGGCAAACAGAACATCCCCCGAAAACGCCACCCGATTGGCTTCGTCGTGGAAGACAATGCTCCCTTCGCTATGCCCTGGCGCGTGCAGGATATTGAAGTTGATAGAGCCAAGCGTGAATCGGTCGCCGTGGCGCAGGTGGCGGTCGGCAGCAACCGGTTGGATGGTGAACGGCAGCGGCCACACCGTGTGGCGCATCGGCTCAACAATCCGGTACTCGTCATCGGGGTGAACGTAGATCAGCATTTCCGGGTAGCGCACTTTCAGCGGGGCAGCGTCGGCAGTGTGATCCCAGTGGGTATGCGTTAGCAGAAGCGCGGCGGGGGCAATGCCAGCATCCGAAAGGGTCTGGGCAATTCCCTCCTGGCTGTCGGGTGGGGCATCAATAATCACCGCCGATTGCGTGGCGGGGTCAATCACCACATAGCTGTTGGTCATCACCGGGCCGGTGGTGAATGTATGGATCAGAAGGTTCATTCGTTGGTTCGATTGCTTGAGTTATTGGGGAAGGAATGTGATTTGGAGGAATTTGTCATTTGGCATTTCCCCTCCCATCATCCGTTCGGAAGAGCCGAGCAGACGCTCGGCGATCCCAGGGGCGATCCCCCCCCCTCTCTCTCCATCTGGCATTCCCCTGCCCCTGACAAAGATAACCACATCCCCACCACGCAGATTTCCCCCCCACCGAAGCGACAATCAAAATGGAATGAACCGATAGCTTGGCGTGGTATATTGGAATTGCTCTGGGAACAATTCACCGTCGCTCTGTTGTTCCCGTCATTTTCCCACTGAACCAACCTTGAAGCGATCATAACACCAGCATCAACCGCGGACAACACCAAGAGGACGAAACACACCATGAGCCAAACAACAACATTCTACCAAACAACTGCCCGATTACTGGGGCTGCTGGCAGTGCTTACTCCATTTCTTGCTTGGCCGCTCCCCGCCGCAGCGCAGCCCAGCCAATGGAATTCAACGGGGATTGGCGGCGGCGGTGCGTTGTTCCACAGCAGCATCAACCCCCACAACAAGAATGAGATTTTTATCAGCTGCGACATGAGCGAGATGTTCCGCACCGACGATTTTGGGGAGTCGTGGAGCGTGATTGATTTCCGGCAACTGCAAGGGGGGAACGTCAGGGGGAGCGTCCAGTTCACCAGCGACCCCAAGATTCTGTACACCATTGACAGCCGCAACGACGGCGGAATCCCCACCAAAAGCACCGACGGCGGCAGCACCTGGACCCCGCTTGCCGACGACCCCACCGGAGGGGAAGCCTACGGGCTGTTTGCCGACCCCAACAACACCAACGTGGTGATCGTGAGCGACTACAGCCACGTTTATTACTCCAACAACGGCGGGCAGAGTTTTGTGGAAAAATTCTCGACCCCATCCGACAACGGCTGCTACCTTGCCGGGGCGTGGTTCGATGGCAACTCCATCTACATCGGCACCAACTTGGGGCTGCTGACCTCCACGAACAACGGCTCCTCCTTTGCAATGGCCCAAACCCCAGGGGTTCTCAACGGCGAATCCATTGTCTCCTTTGTTGGTTGCAAGCAGCTTGGTGTCACCCGATTCTACTGCGTGACGCTGGGGAGCGGTGACGTTTACCCGGGGGTGACAGGGGCGGAGTTCAGCTATTTCAAAGGCGTTTACACCCGCACCGTTACCGAGACCAGTTGGACTGCCCGCACCAGTGCAATCCCCGATGGATTCCGCCCGTACTTTGTTGGCGCGGCGCGTGGGAACAACATGACGGTCTATCTGGCTGGCGGAAGCGATTTCGGAATCCCGATTGTGCTGAAATCCAGCGATGCCGGATTGACATGGGCCAACAACCTGAAGACCGAAGGGAACGTGAACATCAAGACCGGATGGTCCGGAACCGAGGGGGATCGTTTCTGGACATATGGCGAGTACGCGCTGGGGTTCAACGTCTGCCCAAGCGACCCAAACTACTTGGTGATTACCGATCTTGGTTTTGCACACGTCAGCAGCGATGGCGGGGCAAACTGGAAGCAAGCCTACGTCAACTCACAGTACCAGAACCCTGCCGGGCAGAACACTCCTGTCGGGAAAGCATATCGTGGGAACGGGCTGGAGAACACAACATCGTGGTGGCTCTGTTGGGCCGACAGCAGCAACATCGTTGCTGGCTTCAGCGACATCAAAGGCATCCGCACGGGGGATGCCGGAACAACATGGGCCATCCCCTACAACGATTTCGACTTCAACAGCAGCTACCACATCATCAAGCACCCAACCACCGGAACGCTGTACGCGGCAACGTCGTCGGTGCACGACATCTACCAAAGCACCTACCTAACCGATGCCCGAATTGATGGCGGGCGCGGCAGCGTCATCTACTCCACCGACAAAGGGAAAACCTGGAAAACGCTGCATGATTTCGGGCATCCAGTGGTCTGGCTGGCGATTGACCCGAACGACCCGAACGCCATGTACGCCAGCGTTGCCCACAGCAGCGAAGGGGGCATCTATTTCACCAAAACTTTGCAGAACGGAACCGCCGCAAGCTGGCGGAAAACCTACAGCAACCCGCCCCGCACACAGGGGCATCCGTTCAACATCAACTTGCTGAACGATGGGACAATCCTGGCCACCTACTCAGGCCGGCGTGCCGGAAACCCGCTGGCGTTCACCAGCAGCAGCGGCGTGTTCAGCAGCGGCGACGGCGGCACAACGTGGGTGGACATTTCTTCCCCGGAAATGCTCTACTGGACCAAAGACCTTGTGGTGGATCCGCACGACGCAAGCCAAAGCACATGGTACGTTGGCGTATTCAGCGGATGGGGGGGCGCGCCGAACCAGTTGGGCGGGCTGTACAAAACCACTGATCGCGGAAAAAACTGGAGCCTTCTGTTGGACCTTCCCAGCAAGCCGAACAACACCAACCGCGTGACCTCCTGCCGGGTGAACCCAAAGAACCCGAACGAAATGTACGTCACCACCGAAACCGACGGGCTGTGGTACACCAGCAATCTGAAGTCGGCCACGCCAACGTTCACACAGCTTGCGGCATATCCATTCCGGCAGCCGGAAAGGGTGTTCTTCAACCCGTACAACGACGAAGTTTGGGTTAGCAGTTTTGGGCATGGATTGCGGCGCAGCAGCAGCGCGCCCGCGCAGCCGCCGGCCGCGCCCCAGCTTACCGCCCCTGCCAACTTTGCCACCAACACACTCCGCACCGGAAACTTCCAGTGGCAGGCTTCGGCAACGGCCACCAGCTACCGGGTGCAGCTTTCGTTGGTCAGCGATTTCAGCAGCACGCTGTTGGATCAATCTGGGGTGACGGCAACCACCTACGCATACACCAACATTGCTGCGGCCACCAAATTCTACTGGCGGGTGCAAGCCGCCAACTCCTTTGGCGGAAGCCTGTGGTCGGAAACATGGCAGTTCACAACGGTAGAGGATGCGCCGAAAGCCCCGGCAGCACCGGCACTGGTCTCGCCAGCCAACGACTCCTCTGGCGTTCCGTTGGAGCGGATGCTGTACTGGAGTCCTGTCACCGGAGCCACCAGTTATCGGGTGCAGCTTTCCACCGTCAGCGATTTCACCACCACCGTGTTGGATCGAAATGATCTTTCGGGAACCTCCATCCAATATCCTACGCTGACCCCAAGCACCAAATACTACTGGCGGGCACAGGCAATCAACACCATTGGGTCAAGCCCGTGGTCGCCGGTGTGGAGCTTCACAACTATACTGGAGGAACCACCCGCACCCGCTGCGCCAGTGTTGGCCTCGCCCACAAACGACACAACGGGCGTGCCGATCGCCCGCTCGCTTTGGTGGAACCCTTCGGCCACGGCAACCAGCTACCGGGTGCAGCTTTCCACCGTCAGCGATTTTGCCACAACGCAACTGGACCAAAGCAACGTGACGGCAACAACGCTTCCGTTTGTTAATCTGGCGTACCAGACCAAGTATTGGTGGCGCGTGCAAGCGTCCAACGTATCGGGCAGCAGCCCGTGGTCGCCAGCATGGAGTTTCACAACAGTGGCAAACTCGTCGGGAGTGGATGGCGGGGCAGATCGGGAAGGAGTGCGGTTACAAGCAACAGCCGAGCGGGGAGAATTGATTCTACGCTACACCATCCCAAGCCGGGGCAACGTGACGCTGCAAGTGTTCAATCTGCTTGGCCAGCCAGTGGCAACATTGGCCCAACGTGAGCTTGAAGCAGGCAGCCACCATCGCAGCATCGCCGCGTTGCCAGCGGGAACTTACTGGTGCCGATTAGCCGTGGGGGATGTTGTTGTTGTGAAGAGTGTTGTGGTGCAGTAAGCCAAACGGAAAACAGAAACAACAAATCGGGGAAGTGAGAGTTCACTTCCCCGATCTTTTCCCCTCTTCAGCTTTGGCTCCCTCTCTCCCACCCGACCAATGAAGTGGAAGCAGCAGCGGCATCAGTTGGGTGAGGGCGTGCCGATAGAATCGGCATCTTCGAGAGGAGGTGAGGGCGGGCTGCGAACGAGGGCAAGCATGAACAATTGCCCGTCCGGCGGCTCCACTCATACTTCGACGGGCTCAGCATGAGCGGAGGGGTGTTCCGGTGGGATACCGATTATTTTTCCTTTTTGGCTTTGGCCCCCTCTCCCACCCGACGAATGAAGTGGAAGCAGCAGTAACATCAGCTTGGGAGAGGGCATACCGATAGAATCGGCATCTTCGAGGGGGTGAGGGCGGGCAGCGAACAAACGCGGAACAGCCACCGCAGAAGAATGCTTGCACTACCCACCAAGAACTTCCTACTTTTGCTCCATGGCTGAGATCACCTTTACGCTTGACCAACAAAAGGCGCACGACGCAACGCGCCACCTTTCCATCACCGCAAACGCTGGCTCGGGCAAAACCCGTGTGCTGGTTAGCCGATACTGCGATATCGTGGAGCTGATGGGGATCAGACCTGCCGAGATAGCCGCCATCACGTTCACCGAAAAAGCCGCCAGCGAGCTACGCACCCGCATCGCCGAAGAGCTTGAACACCGCCTGGGGGATGAATCCCACAAAACCAACTGGGAGAAACTGAAAAAGGCTCGCGAAGGATTCACCTCCGCAATGGTCTCCACCATCCATGGCTTCTGTTCGCAGCTGCTGCGCGAGTATCCAATCGAGACCGACACCCCACCGAACTTCCGTGTGGTTAGCGGCTACGAGCGGCGTGTGATGGAGCAAGAATCGCTGGAGGAAGCGATTGAGGCCGCGCTCACAAGCCCGCAGAATGACCCAACGCACCTCACCTCGGCCTACCAAACCGCCCGCCGAATTAACCGCGAGTTGCTGGAGGATATCGTCAAGATGATGTTCCACAACCGCGAGCCGATCACCTTCAGCCGAACCAATGGTGTGCTGAGTCGCAGCAAGAAAGAGACACTGGCACTGTGGGATTCGGCGATACTGACAGCAGTGGACTCCGTGCTCCGCTCACCCCAGGTAATGGATAGCTTCCAGAATCTTATCGGGTTCATGAAAACCCCCGATGCTGCCGCTACTAAATTTCAGGAGCTACGCCAGGCAACAACGGTGATCAACATCCTGGAAGGGTTCAGCAATCTGAAAAGCATGATGCTGACCAGAGAGGGCTCCCCGAGAAAGACCGGGGTTTTCCGGTTATCGCGCGATGAGGTTGCAACGCTGAACCCGCTTGCCGAGCCGATCCAGCGCGCCATCGAACAACTGAAGCCGCTGCTGGAAAACCCCACCGACCCCACGCTGCACCCACAACTGCTTGACGACACAGCAGTGCTTCTGGACATTTTTGATGATGCAGTCCGCACCTACGAACAACGGAAATCCCGCCAGAACGCTTTAGACTTCGAGGATCTTCAGCTGCGCCTGTTGTTCGCGCTGCAACGCCCGGAGGATCACAAGGCCATCACCGGGCGATTCAAAGCGATTATGGTGGATGAATTTCAGGACACCAACGCCTTGCAGTACACCGTGGTGAACCGCCTGCTTAGGGGATTGAACGCGCTGGGTCGGCTGTGCATTGTTGGCGATAAAAAGCAATCCATTTATGGTTTCCGCAATGCCGAAGTTGAGGTGTTCGACCGCGCCGACCGCGACATCGTTGCGCAAAACACTCAGGAGAAACGGGAAGGGCAGCCGCTGGAGTACCGCAACGCAAAACTCATAGGTGCTTCCCACCAGGAGCAGCTTGGGCTTATCCGGCTTGATGCCTCCTTCCGATTGCTCCCTTCCAACTGCGCCTACGTCAACCTTGCCTGCGCGCCAGTTATGGCTCCAGAAGGGTTGTTCAACTTTGGAGTTCCCTACGAGCCGCTGGTCTGCGCACGACGCTCCGAGGGAGCGGGAGGGGTGGAGGTGATACTGGCACGGAAGTCGGACGATGAATCGAGCGATGACCCCCTCCCCCAACAGGAGTCAAGCGACAGCACCGTAGAAGAACCGAAATCGGAATCAGCAGAGAACGAATCGGTCAGCGAAGCAGAATTGATCGCCCGGCGGATTCTTCAGCTTGTCACTTCGGGCGAGCCAGTGGTGTGGGAATCGCCCACAAAAGGTGAGCCGGAACAACCGCGCCCGGCACGATTTGGTGACATTGCCATCCTTTGCCGCAAGCGAAGCAGTTTTCAGGAATTGGAGGATACCTTCCGCGCCCACGGCATTCCGTTTTTGAACTTCGGCAGTTCGCGATTCTACAGTTCGCAGGAGATTTACGACATCGTCAACTACCTCAGCGTTCTGCTGAACTCCAACAATGACGTAGCCTTGTTGGGGCTGCTCCGTTCGCCATACTTTGGCGTGTCCGATCTGGAACTCTATCGAATCGGCACAACCGCTGCAGGGCGTTCGTTGTGGGAGCGGACGGTGCAGCAGGCCACGCAGCCCAACGCGCACCCATCGCTTCGCCGTGCGGTGGAAACGATTGAGGAAGACCGCGCAATGGCCGGGCGAATCCCCATATCGCTGCTGATGCGGCGGGTGCTGGAACACACAGGTTGGCGCGGTGCGGTGATCGGGACCGAGCGTGGCGAGCAGGCAATGGCAAATATTGACAAGCTGATGGAGCAAGCGCGTGCGTTCGAGCAGCGCGGGTTCACCAACTTGTACGACTTCGTTGAGCAGATACGCTCCCAAATTGATGGCGACGAGGTGGAGTCGGAAGCACCAATTAACACAGGGCGCGATGCCGTGTTGCTGATGACCATGCACGCATCGAAAGGGTTAGAGTTCCCGATTGTTTTCCTTCCCGCACTCCACTCCCCACCACGCCGAACCGATACAATCATGTTCGACCGCGACTTGGGGTTTGGATGGAATTGGAAATTCAACCACAACGACTACCGCCCAACCATTGCCCTGTTTATGCGGTTGCGGAACAGCGAACGCGAACGTGCCGAAGAAGCCCGGCTGTTCTACGTTGCCACCACCCGCGCCCGCGACCTGCTGATCCTTTCCGGCAATGTTGAGAAAATGAAGCAGGGGACAATGTTAAGCTGGGCCACCGACCCGTTGGGTGGCCTTCCCACCGACAACGGAACCGTTGCGATCACCTCACCACTCTATTTTTTGAACGAGGATGGGAGAAGAAAATCGTCCGGGATGTGGCAGCAAACGGTGAAGGTCTGGTATCAGTTGCCGGAGCAACCCCGCTACGAGGCGGAGGCGCGCCCTGCCCAAGTTTTCCGCAACGATTTAGTGAACATTGGGGAGCTTCCGGCGCACGCCAGGGGGGACATCTACTCCGCCACGCAGTTCTTGGTGTATTCCCAATGTCCAACAAAGTATTATCTGAAATTTCGGCTTGGCATCCCCGAGGACTTGACGGCGGCCTACGATCCTGAGTTCGACCCGAACACTCGTGACAGCGAAGATGGGACCACCTTTGCGCGGCTGTTCCGCCGCGCCGCGCTGCGGGTTGATGAAATGCTTGCCGAACTGAACGAAGCCACTGGCGATGAAGGGAACCAAGCGCACGGCGTTGGAGATGAATTCCTTGAAGCCATCTACGGCCAACACCTTGACTCCATCGCCGCAATCCTTGAAGGTGAGGAGGCCGCTGCCGAGCCTGAGACCGCAACCGACACTCGCGACGCAGTGGAGCGCGTTGCCGACGATGTGTTGCTAACCGAACCGCTCCCCACGGACCAATCCGAGCGGATGCGCCAACGGCTGATCGCCACCTTCCGGGGAATACTGAACAGCCCGCAGGCGCGGCAAGCTATCGCGCCGGAAGGGAGCCAAAGCTATGTTGAGCATGAACTTCGGATTCCGTTCGAGCAAGATTTTGTGTTGGGGGTGATGGATCGTTTGATTGTGGAGAGCAACGGCACAATCACCGTGCTTCATTACAAGACTCGCCGCTTGGAAGCCGATGCCCTGAAGAAGAGTGCCGACGAGTATCTGCCGCAGCTTCGGTTGTACGCTTATCTGGTGTCGCTACTGCGCCCGGAGCAGCGGACGTTCCGTTCTGTTCTGCTGTTCACTCAGCATCCCGACGTGCCACAGGAGTTCACCTTCAGCCGATTTGATATGCACCGCACCGAGGCCGAGCTTCGCACCGCCTTCAGCGATATTCGCGATCTTAGCTACACCTCGCGCGGGCGGCTTCCGCTACGCACCCCGCACTGCCCCAACTGTCCGTACTGGATTGAAGAGGCCTGCTTGCTGGGGAAGAAAGGGTGATGCACATCCCTCTACATGGCAAGCCACGTTGCGTATCTGTGGTAAGAACAACCATTTACTACTTCTCTGCGCCTGCGCGCCGTATCATTGCACACGACACACACCGTTGGGGTGACGGTGTGCTCGCCCAACGGAGCCGGCCATTTTTTTTGGCTGGCTCCATTTTTTTTGGAGGGGGCAGCACACCCAGCCGCAGTGATAGAGTAGTGATGGTTTTCATCGCCCAGATTTTTTTTCATCCCCACAGAAAAACGCTTGCATCTTCCCCGAACCCGAAGTATTGTTGCACACGACACACGCCGATGGGGTGACGGCGTGCTCGCCCAATCGGGGCCGGCCATGTTTTAGGCTGGCCCCACTTTTTTTGTCTCCCCCCCCCCCGTTCCCTGCTTCGGCTTCTCACCGAACCTCACCCTCCGCTCATGCTGAGCCCGTCGAAGCCTGTCCTGAGTCTGTCGAAGGGTATGAGTGGAGCCGCTGAACGGGCAAGGTTTCGCTGTTGCCCGCGTTCGCTGCCTGCCCTCACCCCAGCCCTCTCCCAAGCTGGTGATACTACTGCTTCCACTTCATTCGTCGGGTGGGAGAGGGAGCCAGAGCCGAAAAAGGGAAAGTGAGATGCTTCGGCTTCCCACCGAATCTCACCTCCGCTCTTGCTGAGCCCCGTCGAAGCCTGTCCTGAGTTTGTCGAAGGGTATGAGTGGAGTCGCCGGACGGGCAAATTTTCACTCTTCTTGATTCGGCACTCGACATTTGCCATTCGACATTTTCCTCACCTCCCGCCTTCGCAGGAATGACAGCCACAAAATTTTCGCACGCTCCTTTTATTTGAGTATAGAGTAGCGGTGGTTTTTATCGCCCAGATTTTTTTTCATCCCCACAGAAAAACGCTTGCATCTTCCCCCAACCCGAAGTATTGTTGCACACGACACACGCCGATGGGGTGACGGCGTGCTCGCCCAACGGAGCCGGCCATTTTTTTTGGCTGGCTCCACTTTTTTTGCCCCCCGTTTCCCCCCTGTTCCTCCTCTGTTTTACCCTTTTTTCTCAGCAATCCATGTGGTGTGCATGTCGGTGTCGTCCTGGCGGAAGCGGCGGCCCATGGCGCGGGTTAATCGCTGCGGTTTCAGCCCGGCAGAAGTCATCATCGCCTCAAGTTCTTGGCGCAGATAGAGCCGCACCACTTCGGGGCGATCGGCATAATAGACGGTCTCTTGGTCGGGGGCAATCCAAGCGGGGTGGCTCATCATGGTGTTCTGCTCTGGGTCCCAACTGTTCTCCACCACAAACGTTCCCCCTGCAAGCGGATCGCTCCAAGTGCCGAACGATTCGGCGTTGTCGGCCGTGAACGTATCCAAGTAGAGTTTCCCCCCGGGCTTCAGCCATCGGCTGATGTTCTGGAGTAGTTGGCGGTTCTGCTGGTCGCTGCCGTAGCCGAAACTTGTGTTGAGCGACAGGACAATATCGAACGTGGTGCTGGGCTGGAACGTGAACATATCGGCAGCGATGAACTGGGCCACAACGCCACGCACGGCAGCGGTGCGGGCGCAATGCAGCACCAACGGCTCGGAGCGTTCCAGCCCCACCGCACGCGCGCCCATCATTGCAAGCCGCATCACCACTTCGCCGCAACCGGAGCCAAGGTCTATCAGGTCGGATCCGGGGGTGATCTGAAGTTGGCGGGCAATGCTGCGGGCAACATTTTCCCATGCTGGCTCCTCATCGGGGTTGCCGTAGTACTCACGCTGCAAAAAGTCGCTCCACCAATTCCAATCTTTGATTACTGGGATTTGATCGGCGGGGAATGTTCCGGTGCTGATTGTGTCCATGGCGCGAAGATACGGTGGGATGATGGGATGACGGGGCAAACCACGTTTCGGAAATAAACGCAATGGGGAATCGGGATGCAGTGCGCGCCCCAATTCCCCATTGGATACGTTGGCATTCCCTCCCCCCCCTTACTCCAACAACCGCCTCACAATCTCCTGCGGTGTCACGTTGTCCGATTCGGCGTTGAAGTTGGTGACGATTCGGTGGCGCAGCACCGGCAGCGCGACGGCACGCACGTCTTCAATTTCCGGCGTAAACCGCCCTTGCAGCACGGCACGGGTTTTTGCCCCCAGAATTAAATACTGCGAGGCGCGCGGCCCGGCACCATAGCTTAGGAAATCGGTGATGAACTTCGGGGTGCTTCCCGATTTTGGCCGTGTGTTGGCCACCAACCGAACGGCATACTCCACCACATTATCGGCCACCGGAACGCGCCGGATCAGCTGCTGGGCAGCAAGGATTTCCTCACCATCCAACACCTTTTCCAGCGTGATGCTTCCGCCAGCGGTTGTCTGTTTTACGATCTGCACTTCTTCGGCAAAGGAGGGGTAATCCAGCCAGACGTTGAACATGAAGCGATCCAGCTGGGCTTCCGGCAGCGGGTAGGTTCCTTCCTGCTCAATCGGGTTTTGCGTGGCCAGCACAAAGAAGGGTTCCGGCAACGCATACGTCCGCCCGGCAGCGGTGACGCGGTGTTCCTGCATGGATTCCAGCAAGGCAGCCTGCGTTTTTGGCGGGGTGCGGTTCACCTCGTCGGCAAGGACGATGTTGGCAAAGATGGGTCCTTTCACAAACCGGAAAACCTTCTCGCCAGTGGAACGATCTTCTTCGATAATCTCGGTTCCGGTGATGTCCGAAGGCATCAGATCCGGGGTGAATTGAACGCGGTTGAAGGAGAGGTTCAGCACATCGGCAAGGGTTCGGATCAGCAAGGTTTTTGCCAGCCCCGGAACCCCCACCAGCAGGCAGTGGCCGCGCGCCAGAAGTGAGATCAGCAGTTGCTCAACAACCGCATCTTGCCCAACAATCACACGGCCAATTTGGCCGCGAACACGGTTGTACGATGCTTGGAGGTTTTTAACGGCTTCTACGTCGGTCATGTGGGGGAGTGTTAGTGGTTAGTGGTCAGTGGTCAGTGGCAGAGGAGTTGCTGGTCATTGGTTCTTGGTCATTAGTCATTAGTCATTAGTCATTAGTCATTAGTCATTAGGCTATCCTTCATCCTTCATCCTTCATCCTTCACTCTTCATCCTTCACTCTTCACTCTTCATCCTTCACTCTTCATCCTTCACCCTTCACCCTTCACCCTTCATTCCAAATACCATGCTTTTTGTTGGCGGTAGCTTTGGCCAGTGACGTGCAGGACTTTCATCATGCTTCGTGTGCGGTCGTCGTAGCGGACGCGGTTTGCGGGGGAATCGCCCACCATCATCTCCTTCAGCATCTCCTCGTAGGGCTTGTTGCTGGTGATAAACACCCGCCCGCCCCGCTCGTGCGCGTTCAGCATCACGCTTTTGAACAGGCGCGAGGCCATTCCGAAACCGCTGTTCAGATCGTCAATAATCCAGGCTTGCCCGGGGCCAAGGTCCAGTTGTTGGCTGAAGGTGTAGCGGTCGGCTGGCTGGAAACTTGGCTGCAAGCCACGCAGCATGAACTGCTTGCTGATCCCAACCGCAATGTGCGATTTCCCGATTCCCGCTTCGCCGTACATATACAGCCCCGCCCCCATGCTGTCGTCGTTCAGCTCCACCAATTTATTGGCGAAGTGGAGCATTGCTTCTTGGGATTCATTTTTCGGCTGATAGTTATCAAGCCTTGAGCAGAGATTTTCCAGAGGGATGAACGGGTTCAAATCGTAGAACCGCAGGTCGTTCTGCAGGTACGCGGCATCCCGTGGCGAAAGCCCCCCCACAAAAAAATTGGCTTGATGGCTGCCGCTGGCCCACTCCGCCTCCAGCGTTGGGAAGCAGGCTTTCAGTTTGGAGATCACCGCCCCGGTGTACTCCGCACGATACAGATGAATGGGAAGGATATTGTCCATGTCAATCGCCCGATGATTTTTGCTATTTACCACCGAGCAATGCCTGCATTTTTTGCCGGATTGCCATTGGGTTGTAGGTCTGTGCTGCGCGATCTTGCATGGCAAACTCCCCTAACTGATCCAGCATTGCAATCGAGCGTTCGGCGTACTGTTTGGCTTTGCCGGAATCGCCAGCACGGCTGTAGGCCTCGGCAATATTCGCCGCAACCCAGTAGGGCATCGCCAACGCTTCGGGATTGATAAGCGACTCCAGCTTATTCAGGATGGCCACGGCCTCCTTTGGGTTGTTACGGGTGTTCAGCTCATCCAACGCTAGGCTGATGTATAATTCCCAGTATCCCGGTATCCACTGGCGGTGGTCTTCCAGGAAGAAGGCATCGGGCGTGTTCATGTTCCGCAGCTTGAAGCCGAAGTGGGGTGTCTGGTAGGACTCGTCATCCTTCAGCGTCTGCATGGCGCATTGCTTGGTGATGGTTGGCTCAATCGCAAAGCCGTAGGTGCTGCTTTGTTGCTGGCGGACCGGCATCACGCGGTAGGCCATTCCTTCGCGGCGCAGATATTCTTCCAATCCACCCCAGGCATCTTGGTAGGTGGTTGCCGAGAAGTAGATGGGGCGTTCCCATTTGGTTTGCGTCAAAATTTCCTTCACCATAATCGGCTTGAACCCAGCATACACCCGCCCCTGGCCCGATGGTTGCCCCGACATCGGCCAGGTGATGGAACCATCGGTTGCAGTGAATTTCGCCAAGCTATCGGGAGGGATGTACCCGGCGGCGGTGGGACTGCTTAACCCCCATTTCATCACCGCTGCCGGAACCGGAACCGTGGCTTGGGCCGGAACCTCGCGCGGGCCAAGCTCGGGGTGGGTTCCTTCCGGATCTTTCATGAATTGTGCGGGCCAGCTTAGTGGGATTTTCTTTGCTCCCCACGGCTGTTCGTTCTGCATCTGCCACATGTACCAGTTGGTTTGGGCAAGCTCAAGGTTCACCACGCGGATGTCGCGACGGACACCGGCAACATCCTGCAGATACCAAAGCGGAAAGGTGTCGTTATCGCCGTTGGTGAACAGGATTGCGTCCTTCTCGCAACTTTGCAGCACGTTGTAGGAGAAATCCCACGGGGTCCAGTTGTGCGAACGGTCGTGCAGAGTCCACCCGCCAACGCACATGTTGATTGGGACGGCAACAAAGCAAAGTGCCAACGCACCCGCCACCATTCCGGTGTTCTCCGCACCGTCGTCGCTGGCGGATTCCGCACCTTCTTTCCGGCGTTTGCGTGCGGCCTCGGCAATGGCCGACGCGCCCAATCCAATCCACATTGCAAAGACCATGAAGGAGCCGACGTAGAAGTAATCACGCTCGCGCGGTTGCGGCTGCTGCTGGTTTTGCTGCAACGTTGCGATTGCCCCCTGGAACAGGAAGATTGCCAGAAACACCGTCGCCATTTTGGGGTCGCGGCGGAAGTGATAGATCAGGCCGAACATCCCCAACAGCAACGGCAGCGCGTAGAACTGCACCGGGAGTTTTGCTCCCGATCCCGCCGGGGTGATGAACGCCGCGCGAACCTCATCGCTTACCCCCCAAAAAGCAAACCCTGCATCCTGGACATCGCTAACACGCCCAACAAAATTCCAGAACAGATAGCGGAAATACATGTGGCCAAGCTGCCATTTGAACATGTAGCTCAACTCCCCCGGTGTGTTAATCTGGTCGAATTTGATGACCGCTGGGTTGTTGCTGTACTCTGGATATTCTGGGTTCTGTTCGTAGCGGGGCGGAGTCCACGGCTCGCCGTACTGCGCCCAGTGGCGGCTGTAGTATCCGTCCGATTCGATGCGGCGTGGCCAATTTGGCCGCTGGCCGTATTGCTCGCGTCCCAAGTAGCTAACAAGCTCGGAAACAGTGTCCGGCTCGTTCTCATTCATTACTGGGTGGGCATTGGCGCGCAGCAGAATTTGGACGTAGGTGGTGAACCCCAAAAAGATCATCAGGAAGGAAACGGCGGCAAGGAAGAACTGCGATTTCCGGTTGCGCACTGCCCACCAGATCAGCCCGATAATGCCGATAATCGCCAGCACCCCCAACACCTGCGCAGTCCCCCCAGGGATCGGAACGCTAAACAGAATCAGACTAACCTTCATGTTTTGGCCAGCAATCATTTTGGGGATGTACTCAATCATCCCTTTGTAGATCACCACCAAAAAGGTGAAACCGGTAATGGCCATCAGCCCCGCAAAAGAGAGCGGGGAGAACTTGTAGTTGCGGAAGTAGATCACCATTGCAATCGCGGGGATCATCAGCAACGCAAGAAGGTGAACGCCAATGGCAAGCCCGCAGACGTAGGCCATCAGAAGGATGTACCGCTCGTGTCCCGGCTTATCATGCTTGCTATCCCACACCATCATCAACCACACCAGCAGCGCGATCAGCGTTGTTCCGCCGGCATAGACCTCCGACTCGACGCTGTTGAACCACTGCGTGTCGCTCCAAGTGAACGCCAACGTGCCGATCAGCCCCGCGCCGATGGTGCTGAGATAGCTGGTGATTGGCGCGCCTTCGCGGTATGGCCGCCAGCGTTCAATCAGTTGGACAATCACCAGATAGACCAACGCCGCAGTGATCGAGGAGCAGAACGCGCTGAACAGATTCAGACTCCATCCCGGATCACCAGGGACAATCAGTTGGAACACACGCCCAACAATCAGCCACAGCGGCGCGCCGGGGGGATGGGGAACCTGCTGCCACGTTGCCGCTGCCGAAAACTCGCCGCAGTCCCAGAACGGAACCGACGGCTGCAAGGTCATGGCATAGGTGATAAACGTGACAAGGAATGCAACCCCAGCAAGGGCGCGATTAGCGATACGGTAGTTCATGTCGGAAATTCAGAAATCGGTTATCGGGAATCAGGGGACTGCGGAAACCGGTTGTCGGTGTGTTGAACGTGATTATTGAGGGTGAGAAAAATGAGGGTCACGGTAGTTCAGGATCGTCTTCCGGCGGATAGGAGAATGAGCGGACGACCCGCTCCTCCGGTATGCGCGCCTTCTCATGCTTGTGCAGCCCCCGAATTTTCAGAAGCTCACGGATCATTTTCAGGGAGTCATAGATTGGATGAAGGGTCGAGCGTTCGTCGTTGTGCCACTCCACCGGCATTTCTTTGATTGCAAAATCAAGCCGCCGTGCAAGAAAAATAGCTTCGGCATCGAAGCTGAAGCCATCAATCTTTGTGCGGCTGAAAATCTCGATGGCGGCGTAATCGCGGAACCCCTTGAACCCACACTGAGTGTCCTTGATTCCGGGGACGGCCAGCGCCTGCACCATCAAGTTGAAAATTTTCCCCATGGTCTCGCGATACCAGGGTTGGTGAATCTTCACCAAATTACGATCCAACGCTCGGCTGCCGATGACGACCTCGTACATGCTGAGCAACATCATCATCGCCCCTGTCTCCACGATTGGGGTGGAGAAATCGGCATCGCTGAAGATTCGGAAATTCCCGGTTGCTTCCAACATCCCACGCCGCACTGCCGCGCCTTTCCCCATGTTGTGGGGTTGCTCCAGCAATCGCAGCTGCTCCCCTTCGTAGCGGCGCACGATGGCGGCGGTGTCATCGCGCGAGCCGTCGTCCACCACAAGAATTTCCCACGTGTACGGCTGGCACTGGAAGTACTCAATCGCCTGCTGTAGCGACCTCTCGATGCGGGCTGATTCGTTGTAGGCCGGGATAATGAATGTTAGATCCATTGCGGGGGAAAATACTCCAATTGCAACCCCACGCAACTGCAGCAATCACTGGCGCCACAGTTGGGTTACGGGGGGCGAAGATAAGAAGGAGCCACGGTATTGCGGCCACCAAAAAACGTACTGGCAAATATCAATGCCGCCAAGACAGGAACGGCCATGCTTGAGATCGTACACAAAGAGCCTTCGACGAAGCAGCGCGCAGCAGCGGCGCAAGCTAATCTCGCGGACTTCTCCGAATGATATTGAACTCACTGCCACACGCCGCAGATTGCTTCCTCACTTCGCTCCTTGCAACAACAAAACAGGCGACGAAGCAGCAGCCAAGCCCATCTGGCGGAGCCATCTAACGCTCTGGGGGAGTTCCAAAACTTCTGGAACTCCCCCATTGCTTCTGCTTCTTGTTGTGATTACTGCGGCTTCTTGCTGGTGTCAACCGGGGCAAGAAGCGGTTTGCCGGTTAGCTCGGCCTGGCGTGCGCGCAGTGCGTCGCGGTTGGCAAGCAGTTTGGGGTCGGCTGCGTCGGCGTAGCTGTCAATCAGCCGCTGAAGCTCGGCCAACGCGCCGGCGGTATCCTTCTTGGAAAGGAATTTTTCCACTTTCCATTCATCAATCTGCGAACGGATGGTGGCGGCTTCTTGTGGGTATTGCTGCACCATGGCTTCCAGTTGGGCAATGGCTTGGTCATATTCCCCCATGGCCACCTGCAGCAGCATCTTGATTTGCTGCGGCGGGTAGTACTGCACGGCGGGATCGTTGCCGTAATCTCCGTTCATGTTGTCAATGGCCTCGATTCCCATCTGGGCGTACTTCCGCGCTTTCTCCATGCTCCCCGCTTGCTTGTACACGTTGGCAATATCCGAAAGCATGAAGTACGGGATATTGAACCGTTGGAAGGAGATCAACTCACCCATCTTGTCCAACGTTGCAATCGCAGCGTTGGGGTCGTTGCGTTGGGTTAGCTCGTAGGTGGCAAGCGCCTGGTACAGCGGAATAATGCTGTAGATGACCGGGCGGCGGTGATCCTCCAAGAACATGTTATCAGGGTTGTTCATTCCGCGCAGCTTGATGCCGTAGTGCGGCTCCTTGTAGTATTGGTCATCGGGAAGCGGGTTCATCAGATATTGCTTCATCACCTCGTAGTTCATCGAGGAACGCACCCCGCCCTGCTTCACCGGAAGGACGCGGTAGGCCATTGCTTCGGGGCGCAAGTAGTCATCCAGCCCGGCCCAGCTGTCGGGTGGGTCGCTTGCGGCAAAGTAGATGGGGCGTTCCCACTTGTTGTTCTGGATGATGTCCGCCACGATTTTATCCTGCGGGCGAATCATATACTGATCCTTCCCGGCAGCTGCGCCGCGCAGTGTCCAACTCATTGTTGCTGCTGCTGTTTCTGCTTTCCCGGTAAATCGGCTAAGAACTTCGGCAGGAACGGAGACGGAGATCGGCTTGCCCGGGGAAAATTCTGTCGAAAGCGCGTCACGGCTACGATCGGCCTGAAGCTCGTTGATCCGAAGGATGTCGTCGCCGTAGCTGATGGGGACTTTTTTGGCCCCCCACGGCTGCTCGTTCTTCATCTGCCAGATGTACCAACGGGTGTTGGCAAGCGAAAGGTTAATCACGCGGATGTCGCGGCGGACACCGGCAACATCCTGCAAGTACCAGACCGGGAAGGTGTCGTTATCGCCAGCGGTGAAAAGGATTGCATTCTTCTCGCAGCTTTGCAGGATGTTGTAGGCATAATCCCACGGTGCCCAATTATGCGAACGGTCATGGAACTTCCACCCCCCGATTGCCATGTTCAGCGGCGCCGCAATGAAGCAGGCAGCAAGTGCGGCAATCGCAAGGCCGTTTCCGCTTCCATCAACTCCATCCGTTTCGGCAGCCTCCGTTCCCCCCTGTTGCTTGCGGCGCGCAGCAAGCGATGCCAGCCCAGTTGCGCCCATGCCAACCCACATGGCAAAGATCATGAAGGAGCCAACGTAGAAGTAATCGCGCTCGCGCGGTTGCGGCTGCTGCTGGTTTTGTTGCAACGTGGCCACCACGCCCAACAGCAGAAAGAGTGCGGTGAACGTGAATGCCATTTTCCAATCACGCTTGTAGTGGAAGTAGATACCGAACAACCCAATCAGCAACGGAAGGGCGTAGAACTTGACGGGGAAGACATCACCGCCGTAGCCAGTTGCATCCACAAACTGGCGGCGGATTTGGTCGTTGGTGGCGGGGGGATCGCTAATCCAGCTTGCATCGGTAACGCGGGTAAACACCCAGTTGGCATCCTGAACGTCGCTGGCGCGGCCAACAAAATTCCAGAGCAGATAGCGAAGGTACATGTGCCCAATCTGCCATTTGAACATGAAGTTCAACTCAGCACTGCCATGGACACTCCCCGGAGCAAACACAAAGGATCCATCCGGGTTTTGGTCAACTGGTGGTTCCCAGGCTCCATATTTATCCTGGTAGCGGCGGAACTCTGGATCCGGTTTGTAGCGGCGCGGCCATGTGTTGGCGTTGCCGTACTGCTCGCGCCCCAAGTAGCTAACAAGCTCGGCCACGGTGTCCGGCTCGTTCTCGTTCATGGGGGGGTGGGCGTTGGCGCGAAGCAAAATCTGGGTGTAGGTGGTGAACCCCAGAATAATCATCACCAGCGAGGTTGTAGCCAGGAAAATTTTTGGCTTGTGCGCTTTCAGCGACCAGACAATCAGTCCGGCAATCGCGATCAATACAAGGATACCCAACGCCTGGGACATACCGGCTGGGATGGTGATGCTGAAGAACACCAGCCCCACGTTCACATCCATCCCGGCAATCATTTTCGGCAGGTATTCGATGATCCCCTTGTATGCCAAGTAATTGAATGCCACCCCGGTAATCACCACCATCGCGGCAAACGAAAACCAGTGAAATTTGTAGTTGCGGAAGTAGATCACCATCGCCACTGCCGGAATCACCAGCAACGCCAGCAAGTGAATGCCGATAGCAAGACCGCAGATGTAGGCGATCAGCAGCAGATAGCGTTCGTGCCCGGGTTTGTCGTGCTTGCTATCCCAGACCATCATCAGCCACATCAGCAAGGCAATCAGCGTCGTCCCGCCGGCATAGACCTCCGACTCCACGCTGTTGAACCATTGGGTATCGCTAAAAGTGAAAGCCAGCGTCCCAATCAGCCCGCCACCAAATGTTCCCAGATAACTGGCAATGCTCCCCCCTTCGCGATACGGCTTCCAGCGTTCGATTGCGCGAACAACAATCAGATAGACCAACCCCGCAGTGATTGCCGAGCAAAAAGCACTGAACAGGTTAAGACTCCATCCGGGATCGCTGCTGGGAACCAGCATCTGGAAAACGCGGCCAACAATCAGCCACAGCGGCGCGCCCGGCGGGTGCGGCACTTGCTGCCAGGTTGCCGCCGCAGAAAATTCGCCACAGTCCCAGAACGGAACCGATGGTTGCAACGTCATCGCATAGGTGAGGAACGTCACAAGAAATGCCACACCAGCAAGGGCGCGGTTGATAGTTCGATAAGAGTTCATGTCAGGAAATCGGGAATCGGGGATCGGTTGTGTCGGGAATCGAATGTTGGAAATCGGTTTGTAGTTGGCCGCTGAACATAGACCACGCAGGATTGAGAATCGCTTTCGCTGCTCACTTCTTCCCCACCAATACCTCCACCGCAAAGCGATCAGCAAAGGGATAGCCTTTTGGGGTCATGCTCAGCAAATGTTCGGAAAGGGTTGCGTAGCCTTGCTCGGCCAGCATGGCAACGGTGTTGGGGGCATACTCGGTAAGGTCGCAGCCGGCAACCTGCCGGAACTCGGCGCGGTTCACGCCACGGCTCCGAAGCCCCAACATCACCATCTCCTCCAAAACAAGCTGCGAAGATAGCAATTCACGCGACGCAACTGGTAAGGTTCCTGCTTCGGCTTGTTGCAGGTATGCCGTCAGGCTGGAGACGTTGGCCCAACGCTCCTGGCGGTCGGCCCCGCGCAAAAAGCTGTGTGCCGACGGCCCAAAGGAGATGTAGGTCTGCCGCTCCCAGTATCCCAAGTTGTGGCGGCACTCGCGCCCGGGCTTCGCGTAGTTGCTGACCTCATACTGGCGGAATCCATGCTCGGCCAGCGTCTCCATTGTCTCGGCGTACATCTCGGCATCCAGGTCATCGGGCGCGGGGGAAACGTTCCCGCTAAGACGCATGGCGTTCAGCGGTGTTCCTTCCTCGAAAATCAGCGCGTAGGCACTGATATGCTCGGTCCCCAGCGCAACCCCTTCCCGCAGATTGCTGCGCCAACGTTCGGTGGTTTGGCCCGGAAGCGCGAAGATCAGATCCAGCGAGACGTTATCGAACACACGCATTGCGGCGGTGATACCACGGCGCGCTTCGTTGGCGGTGTGGATGCGGCTAAGGAACTGAAGATCATCATCGTGGAAGGATTGCACACCGAAGCTCAGCCGATTCACCCCCAACGCCCGATAGCCAGAAAGCCACACTTCCGTCAGCGCGCCGGGGTTGCATTCCATGGTGATCTCGGCATCGGGCTCAATCACAAAACGGCGGCGTAAGGCTTCCATGATGCTCCCCAACTGCTCCGGCGAAAGAAGCGATGGAGTTCCCCCGCCAAAAAAAATGGTGGAGTAGGTGGTTGGGGCTTCAGGATCGGAAGCAAGCTGATCGGCACGCAGATCAATCTCGCGCAACAGTGCTTGCAAAAACCGCTGGCGGGAGTCAAGATTTTCCACTGAATAGAAATTGCAGTAGATGCACTTCCGTTCGCAAAATGGGATGTGAAGATAAAGGCTGGGCATGGTCGGAAATAAGGTGAGTGGAATGTCGAATGAAAAGTGAAGAGTGAAGAGTGAAAAGTGAAGAGTGAAAAGTGAAAAGTGAAGAACAACCTCTTCCACTAATGACCAATGACTAATGACTCCTCTTTGCCACTGACAACTAACAACTGACAACTTCCCTCATTTACTCCACCATCACCTCCCTCTGCCTCAGTTCTTCTTTTGGCATGGTTGGGCTGGTGGGTGGGGCGGGATCGGGTGGCGGTGGGGGTGGGTCGTCATCGGAATCTTGGGGGCTAAGGTGGCTACCAATATCCAACCACAGCACCCGCGACAGCCGCACCGTTAGCGGAATGATTGGCACCACCCCAATCATTGCCAACAACCCATGGAGTGCGGGATGGAGATCGGGAAGCACAACCATCAGAACGAACATCAGGAACACCCCAACGGGGAGCGCGATGATATAGCCGATGTGCATTGCCCCGGTGAAAAACCCCGGCTCGCGGTCGAACCGTGTGCCGCAGTAGGGGCATTTGTTGTTCATCTCCATCCCATGCCGGAACACAATCCCCTTCCGGCACTTTGGGCAGCGTTGGTGCGCAATCGTTTTGATGTATCCTGGTTTGTTTGGCTGATTCATCACAGTACCTGCTTCTGGTTCACCGTTCGTTCCGCTATTGTTGCCGATAGTTCCTTGCTGCCATGAAGTGGTTCCATTCTGATTGCGGTTGGGCCACACCATCATGCAGTTTCCGTTGCAGGCAAGCACATACCCCTGCTTCTGTTGGCAGGAAAATACAACCACTTCGCCCCGATGCGAACAGATTTTTTTCATCAATGCCAACCCGTAGCGAAACTTCGCTCCGAACAGCACCGTTGGCGCGGCCACCGCATGGTGGCCAGCTCCATCGCTTTCCCCTTCCCCGCACACTATCAGCCTTATTCAGTCAGTATGGAACAGCCCTATGCAACGCCTAATCGTAACCGCAATTCTTGCCGCCTACGCCATGTCCACCACACCACCGGCCACCTTCTCGGCCCCACCTTCGATGTATCATATCCCCAGTGGAAACGCTCGCCATTCCAGCAACGGAGTGGTAAACGGGGCCGCCGGGAAGCAATTGGATGATTACCTAACCCGGCTTGAAGCCTACGGCATGGCAGCCTCCATCCTTGTGGCAAAGAATGGGAAGGTGATACTCCACAAAGGCTACGGGATTGCCAACCGCCAGACTGGCCAAAAAATCACCGCCGAGACCCCGTTTATCCTTGCTTCGCTGAGCAAGCAGTTCACCGCCGCTGCGGTGCTGAAATTGGCGATGCAACGGCGGCTAACGCTTCAGGATACCGTCGGCAGATTCTATCCCCTTGCTCCACCCGAAATCCGTGCGGTGACGCTGCACCAACTTCTTTGCCATACCTCCGGCCTTCCCTACTTGGGGGATAATCCCTTTGCCCCAATGTACCGCGATAGCGTGATGTGGGAAGTGCTGCGGATGCCGTTAGAGTTCCCCCCGGGAAGCCGCGCCCAATACTCAAGTCCGGGATATACCCTACTGGCTGGAATCATCGAACGTGCATCGGGAAAAACCTTTGAGGCGTACCTGCGGAACAATCTGTTCGAGCCAGCCGGAATGACCAACACCCGATTTCAGGGTGAACCCGGCGACTGGCCTGACCAAGATGTTCTCCACTCCTATTCCGACAACAACGACGAAGGGGCAATTGGCCAGATGATCGGTGCCGACAAAGGGGTTGGCGCGGGGACGGTGATTGCAACCACAGGCGATTTGCGGCTGTGGGAAGAAGCCTTGTGGGGAGGAAAAATTTTGAGCAAAGAATACCTTGCCGAACTGCTTGCTCCCCGTGCCGAAGGGGGACGTGGTTTCAGCTACGCCTACGGGTGGAATGTGATCAAGACGATTCGCGGAACCACCGTTATCAGCCATGCGGGCGACTTTGGCGGCTACAACACCGAACTTCGCCATTATGTTGATGAAGATTACTCCATCATCTTCACCAGCAACACCCGCGTCAACGGCGTGGGGTTCCGGCAGGCAGTGGTCAACGGGATCAGTTTGCTTCTCACCGGCGGGAAGTATGCCGACCCACCACACACTCTATCAGGGGAAACCTCCATCCCAAAACAACTTCTTGGAACGTGGCGATTGAGCAGCGGAGGCCAGCTAATCATTCAAGAGGAGCATGGGAAATTGCTGATTGGCGGGGAAGGAAGCGATGCCATTGAACTGCTTGCAGCGACACCAAAAAAAGAACACGCGAACGGGGAGAAATTATCGGCACTGGCCGCTGAAATTCTTGCCGAGTTGGCGGAGGGGGAGTTCGATCAGCTTCAGAAGAACTTGCATCCCAGCCTTCCGTTTGCGCACGTTGAGCATGGAACCCAGCAACTTTATGCGATGCTGCGCGACAGCTTGGGGGAGTACGAAGGGGCAGAAATCATCGGCACTGGCATCACCGGGCCGCAAAGCGCGCAAACGTACTGGCGGCTGAAATTTCAGCGTGGCCAAACCATTGGGATGTATGGCTGGGCTGGCGGAAAAATCATGGCACTGGATGCCGATTTGCCGATGGCAATGCAGAAAATTTTCCTCCCGGAATCGCCCACCACCGTTGCTGCATTTGATCTGTTCACCGGGCAAACCGTTCGCGTAAGCCTTGCCAGCGCGGCGGAACAGCTGACCATCACTTCAGGTGCTGGCACAGTCACGGCGGAGCGATAAAAACCATAGGAGATGCTCCCTCCAAAAACAACGGCATTCCGCAGGTAGCGGAATGCCGTTGTTTGTTCAACGTTGGTTTGGGTTGCTGGCTATTTCTGCGCTTTCAGCAGGTCGCGGATTTCTGTCAACAGAACCTCCTGTGCTGGTGGTCCAGCCGGTGCTGGTTCTGGTGCTGGTTTGCGCGTTTTGTTTATCCATTTCACCATCAGGAAAATGGCAAATGTGGTCAGCAGGAACTTGATTGTCACCGAGATAAACACGCCGTAGTTCAGCGTCACCGCGCCGGCGGCTTGGGCATCGGCAAGGGTGGCGTACGGCCCGGCAGCTTTGGCCCCTTCGCGAAGCAGGATGAAGAGGTTCGTGAAATCCACTTTGCCAAGGATAAGCCCTAACAGTGGATTCAACAGGTCGTTGACTGCCGAGTTGACAATTGCCCCAAACGCCGCACCGATGATCACGCCAACGGCAAGATCAACCACGCTTCCCCGCATGGCAAATTCTTTGAATTCCTTAAGCATTCAGCCTCCGTGCTGATAGTGTAGAAGAAGGATTCCGGCAGCTTCGGGCGTTCATCTGCGCCATGTGGCATACACTACTTCGGCCTGCTTCGGCAAACGTACAGCCAAAGACCTTCAACGGCAACCATAATTTTTACAGCTTCTTCCATCCGGGGAGCGTGCCGTCGTAGCCGTACAGCCCTTCGGCAAAGCCAGGGACGGTGTTTGTTTGATAGACGATTGAACCCGGAATCGCAGGAAGCAGCAGAATGTCGGCACGTGTCATCCGCGGCGGAATCATTGCCCCAGTGGTGGAAGCAATATCCAACTGCCCTTGCGGCGCAGTGGTTCCGATTCCTGTGAAGTGATTGGTTGTGGACTTAATCGCGATAGCATTGGATGGATCGTTAATCCGGTATGTCCGGAAACGGTAGTCAATCGGGTAGGTGTTTACCTGTTTCACAGAAGTTGCCCCATCGAATTCCTGAATGAAGGAAGAGAGGTCTATCGCTCCTGTTCCACCACACAATGTTCCGCCGCTACGGCAGTTGCCAAGCAGCATATCGCTCGCGCCGCACAGCGTGTCCCGCTGGATAATCGGTGCGGTTCCGCCAAGCTGGTCGGTAATGTCTGCTGCGCCGCCACCGTAGATGCCATTGGTTAAAGTCCATCCGGCAGCGGGTGGGTCGGCAGTGTAATTGAACTGGGCGCGATCCGCCGACAGCCCCGTGAAGCAGGGGGTGCGGTCGTAGATATCCAAGGTGAATGTTGAGGTCGAGGTCACCGTCCACGTGAGGACTTCGCTACATCCGTAGATGCTGTACGGCGGGATTTCAAACATCACATATCCGGCTGCGGAAGTTCCCGGCATTGTCTTTGTCACCGATTTCGGCGCATCAACTCCGCCGGAAACGGTAAGGGTGACACTGCTGTTTGGCGTAAACGATGAGAAGTACACCTCCACCCGATCTACCGATCCGGCTCCCCCCGGCGAGAACGTTTGCGAGGATGTATAGCTTCCAAGATTAAGAATCGGTGTCCACGTTGCGTTGCTGGCGGTCTGGGTGGCATCACTGGTTCCCACCAGAGTGGTGTCGAAGATTCGGAAATCAAGGTAATCCGAGCCAGTGTTGAATTGCATGATGGAGCGGTCGTAGTAAAACCGCCGTCCTGTGGCCAGATACAGGTCGCGCCATTCAATATCGCAACTGCCAATATCGAACACGTTGTTCGATTCCGGGCCAATATGCCCTTTGATATTTAGCCCATCAAAATCGGTGATGGTGTTCTGGAAGAAGATCAACCGCCCGTCGTCGCGAACGCCAAGCAACGGCTCGGCGGTGCTGTCCTCGGTGTACAACGCAAACGTCTGATTGGTTGATCCCATGCCGCGGATCATCAAGCGGGCGGTGTCGTCAATCACCGGCGTAGCGAACGGGTCGCCCATGCCGATAAACGCTCCGTTCGCCGGAAGGCTTCCCCCCGGGTGGTAGTGGCCGGCATTGTTGGAGTGGCGAACGAACAAGTGCGACCCCACCGAATTGGTGACAGCATCGCGGATATCCAACGCATACGCACCATTGGGTGCCATTGCCCCGGCCCCGGTGTTGGTTTCGGCGCGGATTTGCAAGCGTGCTGTTGGGTTCTCAATCCCAATGCCAACGTTTTGTGCATCAACCGACAAGGCGGGGAAGTTGGCAACCGAGGACCCAGCCCCGGTTCCATCACGGAACCCAATCGCCATGTTGTTGGCGCGGGTATTGATTAACCGGTCGCTTGCGGTGGCTCCAAAACCCATTCCCAGGGTGATAGCGTTTGCAGCATCGGCCGTTGCAAACTGGCCAAACGCCATTGCTGAAGTTTGCCGTGCATCCAACTGCGAACCGACAGCAACGGCTGAGGTTCCGGTGGCCGCCGCAGTGTTCCCAATGGCAACGGATGTTGTTCCGGAAGCCGTATCCAAGCCACCGATTGCCACCGCCGAAGTGTTCGTTGCCCGCGACCCGCTCCCCAATGCCACGGCGTTCTGCCCGCTTGCAACCGAAGCATTTCCCAAAGCAATCGAGCGTGTAGTTGTGGCTTGCGAGGAAATCCCCATTGCAATGCCGTTGGCTCCGCTGCTGGTTAGGGATTGCCCCAAGGCTACCGCGGCCGCGCCCGATGCCGTGCTTGATAACCCCATGGCCACCGCGTTTGCAGCCGATCCGGTGCTGGTTGTTCCGGCAACAATCGCAGCATTACCCGACGCAGCGTTCCCCGATCCGCCAAGGATTGTGGCGTTGGCACCCGAGGCATTGTTGTTCTGCCCGCCGCCGATGGTAGCAAAATTTGCCCCCCCAGCCGACACACGGTTGGTTGCTCCGTTTTGCCCGCCACCACCAATCACCACACCGTTGGCAGCACCAGTAATGGCGTTAGCGTTGTAACCGCCGATAATGTTGGGGCTGGTTAGCCGGGGCTGATACTGCATTGCACGCTGCCGCCCCTGCGAAGCCAAGCCAGCATGGTTGACGTGCAGATTGAAGTTGATACTGTCATAGGTTCCCAAATACTGGGTTCCCGCAATCGTGCTTGCATTGCCCATGCTTAACCAGAACCCTGCGTTTTGATAGACCTGCTGCCAGTAGCTTGTTCCATCAGGATCGGCAACAAGGTAGTAGGTAGTTAGCGGGCCTACCGGAGCTGTTGGTGCTGGAGCCGGTGCGGTTGGGAGCTTTAGGGAGTAGGAGAACAGCAACGAGTCGCGGCCATCAGCGCTGGTATGGATACCGAATGAAGGGGAGGCAATGGTAACGGTATTGCCAGTGTTGTCGTCCAATTGCAGCTCATCCCCCATCCACGTTGCACGTTGGGCGGATGCAGGGGTGGAGAGCAATGCCAACATTGCTACCACCAGATGGAGATATGCCAGATGGAGATATGATGGTACCGAAGTTTTCATCGGTTCTTTCTTCTTGTGCTAAGGTTGGTATCGTTCACGGGGAAAGTGCGGCGCGTCTGTTATTTCCGGACCCATGTTGGGACACCGGCAACGGTTTCAACAACCCAGAATCCCTCGGTGCTTGCTGGCGGAACCGGCCCGGCTGGGGAATCAGTTTGATAGACCATGCTTCCCAACACCATCGAAAGGGCCAGCCGCTGTACAGCGGTCATGCGGGGAATAATCAGTGCCCCAGTTGATGAACGGATATCCAACGCACCTTGCGGCGCAACACCGCTTCCGGTGGCGTTGAACGAGGGGTCTGGAGTGGTTGCCCCAATGCCATCGGTTAAGCCAACCCGTTTGTTGTTTTCGGCAATCACCATTGCGGTTGTTGGCGCGGCAGCACCGGAGCCAACCGAAATATCTAAGTACTTGGCAGTGGTTGCCGTGTTGTAGTTGAACTTGGCGCGACTGAAGCCAGTAGCAGTGTTGCAGGTAAACAGCATATCGCGGTTCACGTACACGTCGCGCCATTGAAGGTCGCAGGAACCTAAATCGTACGTGTTAGTTGTGCTTGGCCCCATGCTTCCTTTGGAGGTAAGGCCAGCAAACGGCGCGCTTGCCGTGCCGATCATCATGCGGCCATCATCGCGGACCAACAACAGCGGGTCGCCGTTAGCGTTGCTGATGTTCAGGGCTAAGGTGGGAAGGATGCTGCTGAAGTCACCATCGCTAAGCCCACGCACGTGCAACCGTGCTTTGGGGGTATCGGAGGTTGCCACGTTAAATCCACCAATGCCAACCTTCCGGTTGTTCGTCACCAGCAATGCCGACACTCCCGCGTTGTTCGTGACGTTGAGCGCGGCACTGGTGGGAAGGTTGTTTTCCCCCACCACCACAAGCCGTGCTTGCGGCGTGGAGGTTCCAATCCCGACGTAGCCTCGGTTATCGGCCTGCGAAGTGTAAGGGCCAACAAACAGTGTGGGGGATGCCGAGTTAAAACCGACCATGAACGAGTTAGCTGTGCTGTTCACCAATCGGGTTCCATTGCTTACCCCTTTGCCAAACACAATCGCATTGGCAGCCCCAGCAGTGACCCATTGCCCCATGGCAATGCTGTTGCTGGCGTTGGCAGTTACTTGGCTCCCCATTGCCACCGAGGTCCGCCCGCTTGCTGTAACTGAGTTGCCAATGGCCGTAGCCGTATCGCCCGAAGCGGTGGAAGACCCTCCCATTGCCGTTGCGGTGTTGCCGCTTGCGGTGGTGGTGTTCCCCATTGCTACGGAGTTCACACCATTGGCTTGGGTGCTGTTCCCCAATGAAATGGCAGCGGTTGCGGCAACAGCCGTCTGTGCCGATAAGCCCATTGCCACCGAGTTTGCACCGCGTGCCAGCGTGCTTCCCCCCATTGCCACCGCCGCGCTTCCGCTTGCGGTGACGCTAGAGCCAAACGCAACAGCGTTTGCCCCGCTGGCGGTCGAGGTTGTTCCCCCAGTAACCGCTGCATCCCCCGATGCTGTGTTCCCCGTTCCCCCCACAACAGTGCCATTGATTGCCGAGACAGTGTTGCCAACGCCGCCGCTGATGGTGGCAAAATCGGCAGTGGCACTGGTCACTTGGTTTTTGTTGGCGTTCGATCCACCCCCAGCGATTGTCACCCCGCGCGCGCCGGTTGTGATGGAGTTGTCGTGGTGGCCACCCAAGATATTTGGGCTAAGGTTTGTCGGCTCGAACCGCATCACCCGCCCGTTCCCTTGTGTTGAGGTGCCGAAGGTTCCCGCCGCAACGTTGTTCACATGAATTTGGAAAGCAACGTCGTCGGTGGTTCCAATGAAATTGGTTCCGGCTGTGGTTCCGGCGTTTCCGGTAAGGGTCCAATAACCGCTTTGCGGCACACCTGGCAACCACGACAGCTTCCCGGTAAGGTCCGAAGTTAGCAGGCTACCTGCGCTTCCCGGCGGGCCATCCGGCAGGGTCATTGTCCAGCTGGTGAAAGGAACGCTTGGCGTTTGCAAGGTAACGGTGGAAGGGGGGCCTTGCCCGTCGTCCAGCACCACAGTTTGTGTTTTTGTGGTTCGCTGTGCCAGCGCTGTGCTGGCCATGAACGCCGCCACAACAAGCAAGATTGCCCCACGCAGAGTGCCGGAAAGGATTCGTTTATGGGTAACCATGGTAGATGACATCATGGATAGAGAGAATTATCGGTGAGTACGGTACAACAACTGGTTTTTGGCTGTGCTTCGGTCACACAAGTTCTTGGCCGGTAGTGAAGCCGGGCGCGCTTGCCCTGCTTCGCTACCAAACCTTCTGCTTACTGGTGAACGATGTAGTTGATAAACCCAGCCGGCGGCGTTGCCGAGAAGGAAACCGTGAACTGATTCCCACCTGGCGCAGAGCGATTAACGATCTTGTACTGCAAGTAGGTGGAGGTCCCGGCTCCGGCTTCTTCCCAACTGATCTCAATCACTGTGCTTGCGGTGAACGTTGCGCCGGTCACGGTCACGGTTGTGGTGTTGCCCCCTGTGCTGTTGGCCACGCGGCCCGAGTAGATGCCAAGCGCGTTGCGGATTGCCGATGGATTGCCGAACACCATATCGCCGTTGATGGTGGTTGTGGTTGGCCCGCCACCATTGCCTGTCGCGTTGCCAATCGTTGTGTTGCCACGGATGTTCGTCACCGATGGCCCGTTCGTTGCTGTTGCCCCGTCGGGGTCGTTGTAGCCGATGTTGGTTGTTGATTCGCTGTTGGTTCCCGGGTTCACATCGCCGCTGTTGATCCCCGTTATTGGGCTTGCTCCGGCGGTCGCGCTCAGCACGTTTGTGCTGATCCATGTTGGCGTTGACGATGCGTTGATTGTCAGCACCGACCCTGCCGAGCCAGGCACTACGGCAGCAGCGTTGTTCGAGGCATTCCCAACAAAGATGTTGTTCTGTGCCAGCGGAATGGTTGTCCCCGATGGAAGCACCACATTCCCGAAGAACGTTGTGGTTGTTGGCCCGGTGGCCGAACCGATGTTCGTGTTGCCAAGGATGTTGGTTGTTGATGGCCCGTTCACCCCTGCACCGTCGGGATCGTTGTAGCCGATGTTTGTCACGGCTTCGCTTGCCCCGGACCCAGGGTTGATGTCGCCAGTGTTGACCCCAGTAACTGGCGACGCACCGCCGACCGACGAAAGCACATTGCTTGAGGTCCACGTTGGCGCGGTTGACGAACCTGTGGAGGTTAGCACTTGGCCATTGGATCCGGCAAGCCCGTTTGGCAAGAAGGCATTGCTGATGCGGAAACCGCCGCCGTTGGTTGTGCTAAGGAAGCGCCCACGTTCAAGGTTGTTGGTGGCAAACACCACGTCGCGGTCGTCGGTTGCGCCCAAGAAGTTTTGGCCAACACCAACGCCCGGTGTGGTTCCGGTGTTGCCCAATGTTGACCAGTTGTTCGGCGAAAAGGTGGCGATTGTTTGCCACTGTGGCACGCCGCTTCCGTTGGTGACCAACACCGCACTGTTCACCGGTGGCAATGCCGTTGCCACGCCAGCAACCCCAACGAACATATTGTTCGTTGCCAACGGGATTGATGTCCCCGCCGGAAGCACCACGTTGCCAAAGAACGTTGTGGTTGTTGGCCCCGTTCCCGAACCGATGTTCGTGTTGCCAAGGATATTGGTTGTGGAAGCAACGTTCGCCCCCGCTCCGTCGGGATCGTTGTACCCGATGGTTGTGGTTTGCGTGTTCGGGCTGCCCGGGCTTGTTGCGTTGATATTCGTGTTCCCAAGAATCGTCGTCTGCGACGGCACGTTGCCCCCCCCTGCGTCGGGATCGTTGTAGCCGATCAAAGTTGTCTGTGGCGCGCCCTTGTTCGGGTTGGTGCTGTTCAGGTTGATGTCACCAAGCACCGTCGTTGTTGATGGCCCATTGGTAGCGGTGTTGCCGTCCGGGTCGTTGTAGCCAATCGTGGTTGCCGACTCGGTGGCCGTACCGCTGTTAATATCGCCCGTGTTGATGTTCGTTGCTGGCGTTGGGCCAACCGTGGATGAGATAGCGTTCGCATTGGACCAGACCGGGGTCAGCGAACTGTTCAGCACCAACATTGCACCATTTGTTGTTGGCGCGTAGGCCTGTTGCTGGTTGCTGGCGTTACCAACCCAGATATTGTTTTGCGCAAGCTGGATTGCCGGCGTTGTGGACCAGATTGGAGTTCCGGTTCCATCCTGAATCAGTGCTGCGCCCGGAACGTTTGTTGTGGGAAGTGCCACAGCAAGGTTCGAGGCGTTGCCAACAAACAATGCTTTGTTGGTAAGCGGAAGGCTTGGCGCGGTATTGAACACCACATTGCCACTGAACGTTGTGGTTGTTGGTCCGCCGCCGTTCCCCGTTGCCGAGCCGATGTTGGTAGTCCCATTGATGTTTGTCACCGATGGGCCGTTCCCAACCGCTGCTCCATCAGGATCGTTGTAGCCGATGTTCGTCACCGACTCCGTTCCGGATCCATTGTTGATGTCGGCATTGTTCACGCCTGTGGTTGGTGCCGATCCGCCAACGGCGTTCAGCACACCGCTTGGGGTCCAGACTGGCGCAGTTGTGGAACCTGTGGAGGTCAGCACTTGCCCTGTCGAGCCAGCCAATCCACCCGGACGGAAGGCGTTGGTGATGCCGAAGCCACCACCATTTGTGTTGCTGTACACCCGCGCCCGCTCGGTCCCGTTGGTCCGCATCGAAACATCTTGGTCATCGGTGCTTCCCAGATACTGCGTTGCCGGGTTTGTGCCGGCGTTGCCAGCCAATGCCCACGCCGTTGCCGGAAGGAACGATGCAATCGTCTGCCACTGCGGCACGCCCGTTCCATCGGTGATAAACACGCTGCTGTTGGTTGGCGGAAGCGCGGTTGCCACGCCACCAACACCAACATAGACGTTGTTTGTTGCCAGCGGCAGGCTTGGCGGATTGGTAAACGTCACGCTGCCATTGAACACCGTGCTGGAAGCTGAGTTCGGCCCTGCTCCGTCGGGATCGTTGTAGCCAACGGTCGTCACCTGCGCTGTTGGGCTGTTCGGGTTCGTTGCGTTGATGTTCGTATTGCCCAAAATCGTCGTCTGCGATGGCACGTTCGCTGCGCCGCCGTCTGGGTCGTTGTACCCGATCGTCGTTGTCTGGGGTGAGGTGCTTCCCGGGCTGGTGTTGTTCAGGTTGATGTTCCCCAACACTGTTGTCTGGCTGGCCGCGTTCCCACCTCCGGCATCAGGATCGTTGTACCCGATGGTCGTTGTCTGAACCGTCCCTGAGTTCGGGTTGCTGGCGTTGATGTTGGTGTTCCCTGCAACGCTCGTTGTGGTTGCTCCGCCGCCGCTTCCCGTGTTCGATCCCAGATTCGTGTTCCCCAAAATGTTCGTCTGGCTTGCCGCGTTCGTTGCCGTTGCTCCGTCGGGGTCGTTGTAGCCAATCGTCGTTGTGGCTTCGCTGTTGTTCCCGCTGTTCACATCACCCGTGTTGATGTTCGTCACCGCGCCGCCACCAGCCGGGGCCGTTGTCGTGAAGTTGTTCGTTGTGCTCCAGGTTGGTGTTGTGCCAACGATCTGAAGCACTGTTCCGGCTGCCCCTGGCGCGTATGCCGTCTGCACGCCGCCAACGCCAACCCAAACATTGTCCGTTGCCAGCGGAATCGTTGGCGCGTTCGCAAAGTTCACCGTTCCGTTCAGCTGTGTGGTCGAGGTCGGGTTCCCGATCGTCGTTGTCCCACCTGCGTTCGGTG
>JADZEY010000099.1 GCA_020850315.1 Armatimonadota bacterium
AGGCCATTTGGGGTAGCCACCGCGTGTGGAAAGAGAGCGAATACATCTCACGGATAGCATACTATGCGGCCATGATGACGTTCTGGAACAGCGATGAAGGCGACATCGAGAACCGTCGGCTGCTACTGTATGAATACCTAAAGGGAATCTTTAACACAGAAAGCAGTGAAGACATCCTGAACCTGTTCAAGCACCGGCTGCCAATCACCACGTTGGTGCCGAAGGTGCTTGGCAATTTGTGTACGGTGTACAACAGCCCGCCACAGCGGAAGTGGGTGTTGGGTGGCTTGGACGTTTCCAACCAGATCAAGCCGCTGTTCCTGCAAGCTAATGCCGACCTTCAGATCGCGGAGGCTTATAATATGGCCGTGCTGTGTGGCGGCTGCTTGGTTCGCCCCTACATCAACGATGACGGCCAACTTCGGCTTATGGTTCTAACCCCCGACCTCTTCCACTGCGTTGCAGATGACAACGGGGAGAAGCTGCGGCAGGTGACAATTCCCACGCGGAAGGTGAACGCCCGCACTGGCAAGCAGGAAATTGTTTTCACGGTTTGGACCGCGCAAGAGTATTGGGAGGAAGACTATCGGGGCAACCGAATCCCCTTCTTGTTTGATGGCCAGCTTGTGGATAGCGTGGCGAACGGGTATGGAGCCGTGCCGTTTGTGGTGTTGCGTGAACGGGAGCCCTTGACGGGCAAGCTGTTCAGCGGCGGCCTGTTTGATATTGTCGAGATGAACCTCACCTGCAATCAGCACGAGTTGCAAGGAGACTACCTATCCATCTACGAATCGTTCAAAACGTGGGTGGGGATTAATCTAAACCTAACGGAGAACCGCCTTCGGATTGGGCCAGGGTCGGTGCTGGACCTGAACAACGTGACCGCCGGGTCTGGGATACCGTTGGCCGAACCCGCGCTAACCACGGTTGGCCCCGACGGCGATTACGATTCCATCGAGGAGCTGAATCAGAAGCGAAAGCAGCGGAAGCTACGGGAGCGCGGAATCCCCGCGTACATTGCCGATGAATCCGTTGGGCAACCACCATCTGGGGTAAGCCTGGCGATTCAGCGCGAAGAGCTTACGCGGGTTGCCGCCAAGCACCGCATGATGTTGCGGCGATTCGAGCAGGAGCTTACCGTCATGGTTATCCGCGTGTGGAACACCGACGTGGCGCAAGGTAGCGCGGGGATGATTTCGCAGGATGTTGCGCTGAACATTGACTACGCCGAAGAGACTATCCCGTTAGAGCCGCAGCAGCAGTTGGAACATGACCTGCTGAAGGTGTTGGTTGGGGTAAAGCAGCCAAGTCAATTCCTGCGGGAACAATCGGGCGTGGATTCCATCGAGACAAATGACGGGGAAGATATTGAGCAAGCAGCGGTTCGGATTTTGTCGGAGAACGTCACCACCGTGACCCCATTGGCCACCCATTTCGCTACCATCATCGGCAAGACCTTTGCAGGGGTGGCGGTGGCCACCGATAACGCCGAAGCTGCCGCAATGCCAGCCAACGACAACGAACTGCGCGGGTCTGTTGGGGTATCGGCACAAATCGCTTCGCTGCAAAAAGACTACTACGCGAAGGCGATTCCACGGGACGCAGCCATCAACAACGTCATCGCCATCTTTGGGCTATCACTGGCAGAAGCCGAGGGGCTATTCATCGCCGAGCCACCGGACGCACCGACCAATGCGGCATCTATTGTTGCCGATGACACGCCAACCACAGAGAAATTTTCACTACCCTCTTGACAGGGCCACTTCCACAACACTATCTTGACGGAGGTTTCCAATGGCAGACAATGCCACACCAACCAATCAGGGCGCGATGCCCAACAATCCAACCGAGAAGGGGAGTGATTCCCCACCGCCTAACGGCAACGCGAGCGATTCGCAACTGACCGCAATTCAAGCCGAACTGTTGGCACTGAGAGAGGAGCGGGACGCACTGAAGAACAAGCTGAAGGACACCACCGAAGAGTCCATTGACCACCGCAAAAAGTACAAGACAACCAAGCAGGAACTGCTTATCGAGTCTGGGAAATTTGATGAGGTTATTCGGACGAAGGATGAAGAGATTTTATCGCTCACACAAGAGCGGGATGTCCTGAAAGAGAAGTACGAAAAAGCCGAACCGATACTGAAGAGATTTCAGGATCGAGAAACGGCAAAACGTACCACCTTGCTTGAGAAAGTACCCGAAGAAGATCGGGTAGCGTTCGAGAGTATCACCGATGTTGACCTATTGGAGAAGATCATCACCAAGACCTTCGCCAACCCAGACCCTACACCTGCAAGGCCAAGCATCGGGGGGCAAAAGCCCGCTAACCAAGCACCGGATGAGCCGCCGAAATCGCTCTATGATGACATAGCAAAGCATTACGGGCGGAAGTAACCACCACCACAACGAAAGGGAGACCATCACATGGCTGCGTATAGCCTGGCCGAGTACAAGCAGTTTATGAAGACTGGCATCAGTCCGGTCATCATAGATGAAATTATGAAGCGCGACCTGCTGTTGCAGCTTCTGCCGTTCACCGACAACGGCACACAGATGAAGGGAAAGTGGATTTATTCCTACAACCGCCGTGAAGGGCAACTGAACGCCAACATCCGAACGGTTGGGAACGAATACACTACACAAAAAGCCCTTGCGCCAACGGCGTACACCGTCGAGCTTTCCATTATGGGTGGAAGCTACCCGATTGACCGCAGCCAAAAGGATGCCGGGGATATTGTTTCGATTATCGCCGAGAACGAGCAACAGCTGATCCAAGCGGTTCGGGCCAAGTTCAGCGATCTAATGATTAACGGCGACACGAACAACGCGGGCGAGTTCGACGGGTTGGACGTGAACCTTGCTGGCGGGGCAACGGAATGGGGCGTGGCCGATTACGTTGACCTTTCCTCCCAAGCCGCGATTGAGGCCAACGCAAAGGCGTTCCGCTACGGCATGAACCAATGGCTTGCCAAGCTGATTCGCAAGCCCGACGCGCTGGTGGTTGATGACACCTTCCTTCCAGTGTTCACCGAGATCGCGCAAATCTTGGGGGGCTATTCCACCACCACCGACAGCTTCGGCAATACCGTGGAAAACTATCGCGGAATCCCATTGATAGCAGCCGGAGAGAAAGCGGGAAGCAGTGCCAAGATCATCGGCACGGAAACACGCACCGTTGGCGGGTCTTCCGTCACAGGATTGACGGACATTTACGGGGTGTGCTTCGGCCCGCAAGAGTTCCATGGCGTTGCACCAGACAACGGGCAGTTGATCCAGACCTTCCGCCCCGACTTTGCCACGGCTGGCGCGGTGAAAATCGGCGAAGTGGAGATGATTGCCACCATCGCATTGGAGCACACACGTGCTGCGGGGGTGTTCCGCAACTTGAAGATGGAGTAAGCCGACGCTAATCAGACGGCGGATGTAGTTCCGCCGTTCCTTTACTAACCACTACACACCTACGGATATGTACACCGTAAAGCACCAAAGCCCATACTTCAACGGCGTTCGCTGCGGCATCACGTTTGCCAACGGCCAGTGTATCGTTCCTGCCATCACCGATGTTCAGCGGTTTCACTTTGACCGGTGGGGAATCACCATTGAGGAAGATTCACCCAAGAGCAAAAAGGGGAAACCCGAAAAGAGTGAAGGGGAAGCAGCAGCGTAGCCAACGTTCAATCACAAAACACCATCGGGTTTACCACCATGAAATTTTTTCCAAAGCTGGTACTGGCAACCTTATCGCTGTTCGTTCTTACGGCCAATGCTGAAGCACAGCTGGTAAGCCGCACGTTCAGCACCAAGACGTTCAACACCACCGTCAACCGCACTGACACATCGAGCTTCCTCCGGATGTTAGACTTCCCCTACATCGAGGTAGGGACTTCCACCGTTGGCACGGATTCGCTTCGGCTGATTGTCAATGTGGACTATCAGATCGGCACGGTGTGGCTCACGGGAGTGCGTGACACCGTAAAGTTCGGCCCCGGCACTCCATCGGGCACCAAGAGTAAGGGGTTCGTAATCAGGAATCCCTACACTACCAACGTTCCTGGTGCGGTGCAAATCCGCATTCGGAACGTGTTGATTCCATTTCGGACGGCGGACTCGACATCCGCTACTTCGTACTCGCAATCGGTCATTTTTCGCAAGTGACCGCCGCCGCTTGTGCGGCTTGGTTTTGGTAGTGTGGCCATGCCGCCCAAGCGATTTTCAACCACAACTTCATCGAGTGAGGCTCCCATGCAGCAGATTAAAAAAGCGGCTATTGGTGCGGGAATGATTCTCACGCTGCTTATCATGGCATTGGTAATGATCGCCATTGCCGGATGTAGCACCGCGAAAACAGCGGCGCAACAGTTCGATGGCTACACTGTGGGCTTCGAGAAAGCCGACAGTGTTTGCACACTGTTCCTGGCAAATGAATCGGGGTCGGTATTCCTGCAACGGCTCCCAGATTCGTGGTGTGCGTTGATACCCATGCAAGGCAAATTCCAGTTCGTGTTGAACACCAACTCTTGGTTTGATAGCACACGAACCTTGCCACAGAACCCGGGACCTGGGCCATGACATGGGGAACTCTTACCACAACAGCTGTGACGTTCGGAGCCGAACAGCCCCACCTTCAGCGGATATTTGCCACCGCCCAGTACGCTGGTGATTCTTGGGAATCGCTGTTCCTGACAGAAGCAAAGCATGAGATCGAGCGGGACTTCCGGCGGGTGCTACGGTTGGACGTTGGAACGGCTGAAGATCTTGCCAGCATTGACACGATAGTTGACAGTCACGTTGCCGACTTTCGCGACCTGTTGGCGATGAAGCAGATGGAGCTTGCCTTTGCTGCTACCGATGGCGGGATGGATAGCCTGAACCGCCAGAAGAAGATCAAGTACGAAGGCGAATACAAGCTACTCTTGCAACGATTACCCGGGTTGTTTCAGGCAACTGGCACTTCGCAAGCGGGGTCCTACCGCATTCGATTGTAACCACCACTCTAACCGCACCTACTCAGATGGGGTTCGCACGGCAGATACAAAATAACTGGTACGGGATTAAGGACTTGCTGCTGACCAAAGGCGTGATGCTGCAAATCGCACGGGCGCAAGGTGCGTTAGTGGTTGAGTTTACCCGCAAGCGGATGGAAGCCGGAATAGATATTTCCGGCAAGCGATTCGGCCCATACTCTCCGAAGTATGCCGCCAAACGGAAACGGCTGGGCTTGCAGATTGACCCCGTAAACCTTCGCGCAAAACGGAACCGGTTGCAGAAATCGGTTCGCCACCGTGGACACAAGGTTCGGCAAGAGGGGGCAGCGGCAACATTGGAGTTCATCGTTGATGTGAAGCCTGGGCAACAGCGATGGGAGGAAGGAATCCGAACTGGAAAACTGGGGAAAGCGAAACGCCCGCCCCGTGACTTCCTTGGCCTATCGAAGCCGGGTACGGCAGCTGGCCAACGGGAACGCCGCCAACTGCTTCGGGTGGCCAAGGAAGGGCTAAAGCTGAACGCACGCGCCAAAGGGTACGTAATCCAAAACGACCAGCGATGACACCACTACAAGAACTGACGCAAGCCATCAAGACGGCACTTCCCGCTTGGGAGGTAGTCGCAAAGCTGTCCCTTGATGTTGATGAGTTTGTAGCATCGGAAACCCTTGCAGGGGCTACAGTCTTACTCAGCATCGGACAACACGAACCACACGGTGAGAAGCGCGAAGGTGGAAAGTTCCGGAAGTTCCGTGAGAACTATTCGATCTTCCTGTTGGCGAATGCCGCGCCGCTACTCACCGCAGATGACGTTTACACCGCATTCACAGGGCTGCGGGATACGCTCAACGGCCACTACCTCACAGAGTGTGGAAAACTTGTTGAGATCGGTGCGGGAACACCGCTCTATTCTGCTGGGATTCCGGAAGCCCAACTTACTATCATGGTGTATTGACCCAAAGGGGTACACCGCCACCACAACCGTAGGAGAACACCACCATGGGTGGATACATTGACAGTGGACACAAAGGGGTATTGGAGATTTACAGCATCGCCGCCAATGCCGCCGATACCAAAATCTTCACGTGCAACATGATGACCGAAACCGCGCTGGATTTCGATGGGGATCGGTTGTTAACCGCCACGCCCGCGAATGAACAGGATGATGCGGAACTGGTGACGTTCCTGGAAGCCGCATTGCCAGCTGGCGCACCGGTAATTACCACAACCAAACGCACCTATGAAAGCGGTGCAACGGTTGGTGGTGGTTCTGCTGGCGGAACGAAGTATCTGTTCATCCACTACGGCGGGCTTGTGACCGGCGGTACCAGTGACGGCAAGCGAAAAGTTACCGTTGGCTATTGCTCCGTTGATCCTACATCGGGTAGCAACAAGAGCAAGCCAGGCGAACCCACCAACCCGAAGTTGGTGTTGAAAGGGGAATCGAACACCGCCTCCGCATTGACCGTGGCTGCCGCCAAGTTCAATACCAGTTACGTCACCACTCCCGGCAGCCCGGTGGTGATACCGCAGTATGGAGGAAGCAAGGTTTCGTTTATGACGAAGGAAGCCTAACCGAACACCCAGCATGGCGTTGCACATCAAGGGGGGCGCAACAAGGCCCCCTTGATGTTTGGGAAAACTTCCGAGAATCGCCCTTGTTGCTATCAACCACCAGTACCACACTACACACTACCATGGCTCAAAATCCAACGAAGCTCCATCCAAGGCGGGTTATCATCACGCTGATTGATAGCCAAGACAAAGAACACAACGTGCAATCCTTCCGCCCAACAGGTGCGGCATACGATGCGTTGAGGGCAATCATCGAGGAACAAGACCTGCTGGATAAGGACCAGGCCGAACGGTTTGCCACCCTCAAAGAATACGCCTTTGCAACCGAGAGCGGAGACCTTCAGGCAAAGCGCGAACTGCTTGTTCACTCGGGGAAGAAGATCGAGGAACAGGGCAGGGAGCTCCGATCCGAAAAGAGGGGGCAACAGAAGCAGATGACACTACGCATGGCTAAGGCCATCATTGACCTTGACAACAGCCGCCACACACCGGAAATCAAGGATGGGGTGTTGTCTGAATGGGATTCGGAGTTCTGGCAAAACCAAGACTTGGCAGGGCTACGGGAATCCATAGACTCCTTTCGAGAACTTATTGGACTCTGAAATCTACGCGGTGAAGGTGATTCAGCGATGGCGCGTGTTCAAGTGGCACGGAACCCATGAAAGCAAGGCCACGCCACCCGACCCGTTCAAGATGATTCCAACCAACAGGTACGCAAGCCTTGTGTGCAACATCGTTGCAGGTGGAATCCCAACAGAGTACCACCGGCTTTACCATCACACCCCATACGCTGAAGTGTGGGAGATGTACGCCCTACTGCGGGCGCAAAACTTGCCACCATAACCACAATCGCCAGTGGCTGACAGCACTCTCAAATTCGGCATTGATACCGGCAACGCCCAGGATGCCGTTGATGACCTCACCCAACGGGTGGCCGAGCTTGACCAGTTGCTGGCAGCAGACCACGTTGTTGGCATTGATGATTCCGTAGCCAAGTCCTTGCTTGATGACCTGACAAAGGCCACCAAGGACTTGGCTTCTTCGTTTGATTCCGCGTTCAGCAGTGCCGACACGTCCTTCCAAGATAGCCGCAAAGCGTTGGCTGCGATGGTTGCCGCGGGGAAGGAAGGGACAGCCGAGTTTGATGCACTGGTGGAATCGGCGCGGAAGGCACAAGACACGGCCAAAGGGCTATCCGACGCATTGGCACGGGTGGATAACCTACTCACCCCGAAAGAGCTGGTGGTGGAGGTTCCCCCCGTAGAAGTCCCACCCATTGACTTGCCGGAACTTGACTTCCAGGTGAAGCCGATTGAGTTCGGCAGCGTTGATGACGGCAAGAAGCTGTTAGCAGAAATGGCATTGGCTGGGAAGCGCGGCACGCAAGAGTTTGAAGAGTTAAAGAATCGGGTTATCGCGGCCACAAAGGAAGCGAACGCCCTTCAAGAAGAGCTTGACCAGGTGAACAAGGAGCTGGATGAGGTTCCTCCGAACCCGTTCAACTTCGTTGCAAACGCTGCGGCGTTTGATGGCTTGGGCCAAGCCAGTGAGTTCCTCGATGGGTTCGCCGAGAAGGGGATCGAATCACGCGATGCACTACGACAAATGGCCGCCCAGACGGGGTTGGTTGGTGAGGAATTGGAGAAGCTGAAAGGGAGTGCCGACGAAGCATTTGTTCAAGGTGTTGGCGAATCCCTTGCCGAAGCACGTGCCGCAGTCAGTGCTACCCAAAAGTCGCTGGGGAACATCTTCACGGAAGATCAAGTGGGGCAACTCACCGTTCGGTTTTCAGCCATCGGGAAATCGTTCGATAAAGAGGCCGCTGAAGTAGCCGCCAAAAGCCGAACGTTCGCCGAAAACTTCAACATCACCGATGCAGATAAGTTGGGCGATCTGGTGGCGTTGGGGATGCAGAAGGCCAACGGCGCGATGGATGACGTGCTGGATACGATGGATGAGTACTCCCAACTGGTAGTGCAAGCAGGATTCGATTCGGAAGAGTTTGTTGGAACGTTGGTGAAGGGTGTCGAGGCAGGAGCAAGGGATACCGATAAGCTGGCCGACGCGATCAAGGAAACGCAAATCCGCCTGAACGCGGGGGATATTTCTACCGCATTCCAAGACACCATCTCGCCCATTGATGACACCATCAAAGGGATTGTCAAGCTGGGGGAGCAAGGGAAGCTGAGTGTGAAGGATGTGATGATTCAATCTTCCCAAGCTATCAACGAAGCCTTTGATGCTGGCAAGATTTCCGAAGCGATGCGGAGCCAGTTGCAGGTGGCCATAAGTGGCACACCCGCCGAAGACTTGGGATCGGAACTGTACGCGAGGACGTTCGGTGCTCCAATAGATACGGCCCAAATCAGGGAGCAAGCGAAGGTTGCTGGTGAGCAAATCCAAAGCGGTATTGGTAGCGTCACCGTGTTTGAGAAAATGGGGAAGCAGTTTGATCTACTGAAAACGAAGACCAGTGAGTTTTTCGCTCCATTCATTGCAGGAGCTGGCAACGCCCTCCAAACAGTTAGTCAGCTGGGGCCAGGGATCAACGCTGCGTTTAGCAAGGATTCCCCATTGAACAGCTTCCTCACGGGTGGATTGGGGAAGATGAAGAACTTGGTTGCCACGTTGGTTCCCGGCTTTGCTTCGGTTGGCACGGCTGGCGCAGCAGCCGGAACAGCCACCGCAACCGGCTTTGCCCCCGTGCTTGCCACCATCCTTCCCATTGTGCTTGGCATCGGAGCGTTGGTTGGGGTGTTCGCCCTGGCGTACAACAAGAGCGAAACGTTCCGGCAAAAGATTGATGACATCAAGACGAAGGTTTCGGATTTCATCGAGAACGCGCTGAAGAAAATTCAGCC
>JADZEY010000100.1 GCA_020850315.1 Armatimonadota bacterium
ATTTCGGGAGGCGATACTGAAATTTTTCAAGAACATCAAGAACTACAAAGCAGAGTTAGAGAGTCTTCTAACCCTGAATTTCCATATTCCCCGAATTTCGCAAACTCAAAGCACGTGAGTATAACACTAACTGAGCTCCCTAATTTTCCATCTTACACTTCTGGTCATGCTACATTTTCTGGAGCTGCTGCAAGTGTTCTTTCATATTTATTTCCTCATGACAAGACAACCTTCGACTCATTAGCTAAAGAAGCTGCAAATTCAAGATTATTTGGCGGAATTCACTACAGGTTTGATAACGATTCAGGTTTAGCGTGTGGTTATCGAATCGGAAATCTTGCTGTTGAACGCGGCAAAAACGATGGTTCCCATTAGGTATCGTACCCATATTTTCCCCCTAGCCTTCCACAAACCCCAATGCAAACCCCGCCACCATAGATAGATAGGTCACCCCAATGAACCCGCCAATCACAAGCAGGATCATCGTTTCGATGAACACCCCAATCCATGAGTAGCCATACACCCTACGGAGTGCGACCATGGTGTAGATCAGCAGGTAGAGCACCACGACAAGCAGCATCACAGCGGCAAGGATTTCCATTGCCCCCTGGCCACCAACAGCCGTTGCCCCTTCCCCCAAAATCATTACCATCAGGAACCAAACCGCACTGGAGGCGGCCACAAATGAGAACAGATGGAAGCTGAAAACCAGATGAACGATGAAGCGATGTTTGGATGCGATGTTTATCAGCTTCATCATCCCAGCAAACAGCGGAACCATCAGCACTAGGATGATGGGGAGCGCGGCGGTGAATGCCGAATCCACCTCCTTAATGAACATTTCCTGGCTTAACCTGCTTGCTTGGAATGAGGCCTGAATCTCCTCCTTCTCGAAGGTCATGGCAACAACGTACTCGGAGAACGGCACTTCAGTAAGCGAAATGACAAAGAAGAAAATGACACTGAGCACAAGGAACATCCGTGACGGCATCAGATAGCGTTCCCGCCGCCCGGCAATGTAGTCGGCAGTAAGCGTTCCGGGGCTGAAGAGCAGCTGGCGTAGCGTCCGGAAAAACTTGGAGTCGGTGGAGATGAACTCACCGATAGCATCCCGGGAAAGTTCACGCATGGTGAGGGTGTGGGCGGTGGTTTCCTGGCCACAGTTGGCGCAGTAGTGGCCGCTGATAGCCTGGCCACAATCCAGACAGTAGTCGGGGCGGGAAGAAGGGGCGCGGCGGTTTTTCATCAATTCCTGCACCCGCTCCGATTCTTGCTGCTGGAGTGACTGAGTTGTGAGGGTGGAAGGTTCTGCGGAAGGTTTTGCGGAAAATTCTGTGGCAGGCTCCATTGTTGGCTCACACGTTGATGAATGGAAGTTTCGGCTGGTTGAGCGAAATTAGCATTCCCTTCGGTGAATTGGGCAATCCTTTCCACGGTTCATCGTCAAGGGGATGTTCCGCAAACCACATACCCGAATTTCCTTCCAACTCCGCATGGCAAAACAAGAAGAAACCGAGGCATTAGGAAAAGCCCTTGACCGCTCGCTGCTCAAACGTCTTGTTGTGTACATCCGCCCCTACCGCTGGCACGTTATCGGCGCGGTGGCAATGGCGATTATCTCCAGCGGCTTCTTCGCGCTTCGCCCCTACGTTTCCAAAATTGCTATTGATGATTACCTGCTGCTGAAGGACTACGGGGGATTGCTGTGGGTGATTGGGGTGATGCTGGTGCTGATGATCCTGCAAGCCGTGCTGACCTACGCCCTGAACCTGCTGATGCAGTTTGTTGGCCAGGAGACAATCCACAAAATCCGCATTGAGCTGTTCACCCACCTTCAGCGGCTTTCGCTGCGGTTCTACGACACCAACCCGATTGGCCGTTTGGTCACACGCGTGACCAGTGATGTGGAGGTGCTGAACGATTTTTTCAGCAGTGGGTTGGTGATGATTGCTGCCAATATCTTCACCATCCTGGGCATTGTGGTGGTGATGTTCCTGATGTCGGTGAAGCTCACGTTGGTGACGCTGATCTCGCTGGTGTTCCTGCTGTGGGCCACCTCCATCTTCCGGAAAAGCGTCCGCGCTGCCTACCGCGAAACCCGATTGCAGCTTTCGCGGATGAACACGTTTTTGAACGAACACGTGACCGGCGCGCTCACCGTGAAACTCTTCCGGCAAGAACGCCCCAGCCAAACCAAGTTCGACACCATCAACAAAGCCTACACCGATGCCCAAATCCGTTCCATTTTCTACTATGCCGTCTTCTTCCCCATTGTTGATTTCCTTTCGATGTTGGCCGTCGCGCTGATTTTGTGGTACGGTGGGAAGGAAGTGCTGGAAGCCGTTCCGGATCTGGGGCTGGTCCAGATGGTGCAAAGTTGGTTTGGTGATGTGAAGGGGGATCCGCTCACCTTCGGTACCCTGTTCGCCTTCATTCAGTTCACCGAAATGTTCTTCCGTCCGGTGCGGGATTTGTCGGAGAAGTACAACATCCTGCAAAACGCGATGGCCAGCTCGGAGCGAATTTTTGAGCTATTGGACACCACCGCGTTCGCCCCCGATGCCACCAATCCACAACCGTTTGCGGTGAAGCATGGGAAGATTGAGTTCAACAACGTCAGCTTTAGCTACGATGGCGAACATGCCGTGGTGGAGGAACTCAGTTTTGCCGCCCAGCCGGGCCAGACCGTGGCAATCGTGGGGGCAACCGGGGCCGGCAAAACCTCCATCATCAACATTCTGATGCGGTACTACGAGTATGCCACCGGCCAGGTGCTGATTGATGGCCGCGACCTGCGGACAATCCCCACCGCAGACCTTCGGCGCGATATTGCGCTGGTGATGCAAGATGTCTTCCTGTTCCGAGGGACAATCCTGGATAACATCACTCTTGGCAACGAACAGATCACGCTGGAGCAAGCAAAAAAAGCGGCGGAAACGGTTGGGGTAGCAGGCTTCATCCAGTCGCTTCCGGAAGGCTACAACACCCCCGTCCAGGAGCGTGGATCAACCTTAAGCGTGGGGCAGAAACAACTGCTGTCGTTCGCCCGCGCGCTTGCCTGTGATCCCAAAATTCTGATCCTTGACGAAGCCACCTCCAGCGTGGATACCGAGACCGAGCAGCTTATCCAGCAAGCCATTGACCGATTGCTGAAAGGCCGCACCTCGATTGTGATTGCCCACCGGCTTTCAACAATCCAGAAAGCTGATACGATTCTGGTGATGCACCACGGCCGCCTTCGCGAATCGGGAACCCACGAGGAGTTGCTGAAAATGGATGGAATCTACGCCACGCTTCACCGGCTTCAGTATAAGCTGCAACCCAGCGACGCGGTGCAGTAAGAACTCACCCCAGCACAGATTGCTGCTGAGATAGCTTTTCCGATACTCGACGATTGCGGTTGGGGCGTGCAAAGTCGTAATTTCACCCGGGATGAACCAGAAAACAATCTCCAACCTTGGAACGCCAGCGGGCCGCCGATTGTACCAGGACCTGTGGCATGACCTTATCATCGAGCAACGGAGCGCGGTGGTTCCTTCGCTGCTGCGGCTGCTTCGCACCGCCATTTCCGGCGCGGAAGTTCGCCTTGTCAGCAAGGATGCCTCCTACAGCATCGGCCACCCGTTGGGGCTTCGGCATGGATTCCGGTTGTTTATGGAGGAGATCATCGTCCGGCACTACTTCAACAACGTGCAGGCGTTGGTCTATTTTGGCGCGGTGCTGTTGTTGCTGTTTTTGGGGCTTCGTTTTGCTGGCTTGCTTTCCGAAGAAGTTGCGCTGATCGGTATCGGGATCGAGGCGTGTATGCTGCTGATCCTGTTCCTGGTGCTCTTCTACTCACCCGAAGATGACCACCATGAAATTGTGGAGCTGGAGGTTCCCGAAGACCCCACCGCCAGCGATGAAGAGGATGCACGCGACGTTATCCGCGAAGTGCTGGATGAGATTGAGGACATCGGCGGAACCTACGCCACGCTTGGGATGAAGATGGAGCAACTTGCCCGTGCACAGGAGGAAAGCATCCGCGAGCTTGCCCAGCGGGTGGGGGCAATCCAGGGGCTGAACTTGCTGGAATCGCACGCCGAACGGCTGGAGACCACCAACACCCTTCTTTCCCAACTCACCACTGCCATTGCTGGAATGAACCAGCGGATTGATATGATGTTCGGCAAAGAACTGGAGTATCACGTCCGCCGCGAAATGGAGCGGATACTGCGGCATGGCGCAAACGGAACCGACCTCACAATCCCAACCGAACAACAACCACAGGGAGCCCAGCAATGATCGCCCCGGCAAAACGTGGCCCCATACGCCGCCGGAAGGTCTCTGTTGAACTCTACTTCGTCCTGTACCTCTCGGCAATTATCCTTCTGCTTGGAACCACACCGCTATCGAAAAAAGGGACCGATGCCGAGCTTGAAGAAGCAATCGTCCAGCTTTCGCTTCGCGATTTTAAGGTGCGTGCAAAACGGGCGGCGTTGGTCTATCCGTTCATTCCCGCCGGGGCCACGGTGGATACCGCTGGGCTTCGGTTGCGCCGCGACAGCATCAACCTGATCCTTGCCAGCGGAACCTTTGCCGATGTCCGTTTTGCAATCGTTGCCATCCGCGATTCGGCAAGCGGCGAAACCCTTCCGGTAGAGTGTGCTTCGCTGGCACAGCAGGGGAACGCCTCGGCGGAGTTCCGCTGGCGGCCATGTGCGCCGCATCGGCCCGGGGTCTATCTGGTGACGGTTGCCGGAATGGCAACCCCGCTTCCGCCGGAATCGGTCCAGCCGCCCGAGTTACGCCAGCGGGTGATTGACATTCTGCGGCGGCGCGGGCCAATCAGCGACTCGGCCACGTTTGCCGTCACCATGATGGAGCTAAACAACGGCATTGTTGCCACGCTTCGCCAAAACCCGATTGATACCAGCGCGGGGGGAACCCTCGACACGCTCTCGCTCACCGATCCATCGCTTCTTGCAGCTATCCAACCCACCGCAACCGGGGCGGGGCCAGCAATCGGTGGCGAACTGCAAGTGCAATCGCCAACGGTTATTGCCGCGCCGGGCTCCACTTGGAAAAATCAAGTCTTTTTCACCGGGTTCACCAACTCACCCGACATCACTTTCACCATCTCCCCCAGCAACGTCAGCCTTGTTCGGAACCCGAACGGCTTAACGTTAAGCGGCATTGCTCCGGCCAGCGGAAAACAGCAAGTCACGCTTCGTGGCGTGCGTGCCAGCGACCGCCAAACCTTCAACGCAACGTTCACGGTGGATGCCTCGCCGCTGGATGGCCCAGACCTGCCACGGCAGATGTACGTGGGGGAAAATTACGTGGTGGAGTTCGGTTCGCAGGGGGTTCCAAGCGAGATTGTGCAGGTGGCGGCGGTGATCGGAAGCGACACGGTTGCCAGCGGTGGGGCACGCATCAACGTTACTCCATCGCGCACCGGAACCATCACTTTTGTGCGGTTCGTGAACCGGAAGCGGTACGACAGCTACTCGGCAACCATCATCCCGCTCCCCGCGCCAACCTTCAGCGGCCAGCCCGATTGCTCCGGCAGCGATTTCATCACCGTTCGCACCACCAGCTACGGCAGCGTGCGGGGCATCCCGAACAAAGGGCAATTAGTGGTGGACGAAGGGAACGTGGAGGATCCAATCCAAGATGATTACCAGTACAACAGCCGCACCAAAGCACACCAACAAACATGGAAACTGCGGCGCAAGGGGAAAGGGGAAACCCAAGTTACCCTGCATATTCTAGACCAACGTGGAAGCCGCGACCCCAACGGGCGCTCGCGGAATGTGGAGTTCAACTGCCAGTAACTCACACTTTATGCAGAACCATTTATTCGAGTGATGAGCCTTCTACCCCACCCGCCGCAGCACTGCTGCAAAAAAACCATCGGTTCGGTGGCGGTGGGGAAGTGCGCGGAAGCATCCATCGGCCCCCACCATCCCCTCCGGCGCGCTGATTGGTTGGCGGACCCAACCACGCCGCCGCCCAAGAAACGCCTCCACCTGCCCTTCGTTTTCTTGGCTTAACAGTGAGCAAGTGGCGTACATCAGCAAGCCGTTCGGTTCCACAAGTTCGCTGTACTCATCCAGAATTTCCGATTGCAGCCGCGCCACCCGTTCCACCATCTCTTCTTCCAACATCAGCCGCGCACCGGGGTTGCGGCGCAGTGTTCCGGTTCCGCTGCATGGCGCGTCAATCACCACCGCGCTGAACGTCCCGTGAAGTTTCTGGCGTTGCAGCAGGAATGCACGATGATCCATCACCCGCACGTTCTGGGTGTCGTTTCGCCGAAGCCGGGGGCGTATCTCCTCCAGCCGCCGATTGTTGACATCGTGCGCCACCACCACACCGCGCCCTTTCATAATTGCCGAAAGGTGAAGCGTCTTCCCCCCCGCCCCAGCGCAAGCATCAAACACCTTCCAGTTTGGATGCGGATCCAACAGCACTGATAGCATCTGGCTCCCTTCATCTTGCAGCTCGAACCACCCCTGCTTGAACTCCGGAATTGCGTTGGCGTTCATCCGCCGCTCCAGCAACAGCGCGTCGGGTGAGTACATGCCCGGGGCTGACGGAATGCCCCGCTCGGCAAGCAGCTTGCGAAGCTGGTCGCGGTCCCCTTTCAGGCGGTTGCACCGCAGGGTGATGGGGGCTTGCTGGTTCAGCGAAGCCATCACCGCCTGCCCCTCTTCTTGGCCAAACTGTGCCAACATTCTGGATGCAAACCAAACGGGCAGACTGAACTCCGTTGCCGAACGTTCCGGCTGCTCCATGTTGGCAATCATCTCCTGCGCGGCGGCCAGCCGCTGCTGAAGCTCCATCGCCTGCTGGTCGGTGACGCGCGCGGCATCGCGGATGTCGGCAATGGATAGCTGACGGATTTCCCCTTCCCCGCCGCCCCGAAGCAGCTCTGCCGCAAGCTGAATCCGCGCCTCGCGGTCGGGCGATTTCCGTTCCAACAGATCGGCACACAACGCCCGAACCCGCAACGCACCACGCAGCGTGGAATAGACAGTATCGGAGATGAAACCACGGTCGCGCGCACCCAAGTAGCGGCGGTCGCGGAAGAACCGGCTGATGGTTTGGTCGGCTGGGCGGTTGGGTGATTCAAAAATCAGCTCCAAAAGCTCACGGCAATGGCCAATCAGTGAAATTGGGGACATGGAAATGGAGAATGTGGAATGAAGAGTGGAGGATTTTTCTGAATGTCGAGTGCCGAATGCCAAATGAGAACTACAGCATGTGGTGCGTGGCGCGTCACCCTTTGATCCGCACCGTTCCGTAGCGGTCGGCACGGATGGTGGAGGCACGCGCGGTGATGGAAAGTGGCGCAAAATCTCCAGTCAGAAATTTCTGCCAACCCGCAATGCCAATCATCGCCGCGTTGTCGGTCCCGTGAATCGGCTTGATGATGTAGTTGGCCAGGCCATGCTTGCTGCACTCCTGCTCCATCCGCTGCTTCAATCGGCTGTTGGCCGAAACGCCCCCCACCACCGAAACCCGCCGCAAGCCATGCTCGGTTGCTGCGCGGATTGTTTTTTCCACCAACGTCTCAACAATTGCTTCCTGGTAGCTGGCGCACACATCGGCAAGAGCTTGGCCAGTTGGAGTGCCGCCCGGAAAGTTATCGCGAAGGAAGTAGCGGAGTGAGGTTTTCAGCCCGCTGAAACTGAAGTCATGAGTAGTTGGGGAAAGCAGCCCGCGTGGGAACGTGTGGGCGGTGGGATTTCCGTTGCTGGCGTGGCGATCCACAAGCGGCCCGCCGGGGTAGCCAAGCCCAAGCATCTTCGCCCCTTTGTCGAACGCCTCGCCGGCGGCATCGTCGCGGGTGGAGCCGATCAGTTGGAAATTGTTGGCGGCGCGAACAACATACAGCAGCGTGTGGCCGCCGGAAACCACCAGCGAAAGCCACGGGAACTCAGCTTCGGGGGTGTCAATCAGCACCGACAGCAAATGCGCCTCGATATGATGCACGCCAATCAGCGGGATTCCCAACGCAGCCGCCATCCCTTTTGCAGCGTTCACGCCAACCAGCAGTGATCCAATCAGCCCCGGCTGGGTGGTGACGGCAATGGCACTCAGTTCAGCCGCCGTTGCTCCGGCATTCGCCAACGCTTCGGTAATCGTTGGGGCGATTGCGCGCACGTGCGAGCGGGAGGCAAGCTCCGGCATCACCCCGCCCCATGCTGAGTGTTCTTTTTGGGAAGCGATCACCAACGAGGCAACCGCACCGTCGCGGAGTACTGCGGCGGAAGTCTCATCACAGGAGGATTCGATGGCAAGCAAGGTTGCGGGCATCTTGGGAATGGAGAATGGAGAATGGAGAATAGCCTCTTCGCTACTGACTACTGACCACTGACCACTGACCGTCGAATGACCAATCATCAATACCCCACCAATCACTTCCCAACAATAACCACAACTTGCCCTCCAGCCCCACCCCCAACTTGCTACGGTGTGCAATCTTCCCAACTGGGCCGCCGTTTGGTTGTTGAACAGCTTCCCCCGAACCGATACCTTTGCCCTGTTTATGAACAACTTCAACATTGGATTAGCCGCCAGCCCGTGGATTGTTCTGGCCATTGTTCTTGCTGCCGCAGGGGTGGCCGTTTACACCTACCGCAGCACGCTTCCGCCAGTCGCGCCGGCCCGCCGCTGGACGCTGATTGCCTTGCGGACAATCGGTGTGGGGCTGCTGCTGCTTGCGCTGTTCCAGCCGGTTATCTCCATGCTGACGGTGACAGCAGAAGAACCGGAGCTGTTGATTGCGATTGACAATTCCGAAAGCATGGGGCTTCCCGGGCTCGATTCGGTGCGCATCGGCGAAGCGCGAAGCATTGCCGGAACGGTGGCCACCGCTTCCGAACTGGCTTCGCGGACATCGCTGATCTCCATTTCTGACTCCATCCGCTCGCTTCCCCCCGATTCCCTTCCCCGGGTTGGCGCAACCGGGGCGGAGTCGCGATTGGCGGCGGTGTTTTCGGCGGCTGCCGACACGCTCCGCGGAAAGAATCTTCGCGCCATTCTGCTGCTAACCGATGGCCGCTACAATGCCGGCCCGAACCCTATCCAAGAAGCCCAAAGCCTGGGCGTTCCGGTGTTTGCTGTGGGGTTGGGGGATTCGGTAGAACCGCGCGACATCTCAGTTCAGCAAGTCTTCACCAACGAAATCGCCTACGTGGATGCCGAGCTTCCGGTGGAGGTGCGGGTTCGCTCGGCGGGGCTGCAAAGCGGCGGCACGCTGAACGTCACGTTGCGGGATGATGCGGGGGTGATTGGGACCCAACAACTACAGGCCACCGCCGGCGCAAGCGACTACACCACAACATTCACCTACCGCCCACGCACGCCGGGAACAGCAAAACTGACGGCAACGGTTGATGGGGCAGATGCCGCAATCGGCACCGAGCTAACGCCACGCAACAACAGCCGCAGCGCGTTTGTGAAAGTGAAATCCAACAAGCGGAAATATCTGCTGATTGCCGGCGGCCCCAACCCCGATGTGGCGTTCCTGAAACGATTGCTGGCCGAAGAAAAAAACATTGAAGTCCGCAGCTACATCCAGAAGGAGCGCGGGGAATTTTTGGAGGGGAAGCTGGATGCCGCAGCGTTCCGCGATGCCGAGGCGTTGGTGCTGGTGGATTTCCCCACACGTGAGACCGCACCGGCAGAGTTGGCCACCATCCGCACCGCCATCGCAACTGGCGAACTTCCGCTGATGGTGGTGATGGGTTCGCGGGTGGAGGTGAACGGGTTGAAGACACTGGAATCGTTCCTTCCGGTGACGTTGGGGATTGGCCGCCCAACTGAATTGCAAGTGCTTCCCAGCGTAACCGACGCAGGGAAAAACAGCGCGATTCTGCGCGGCACAAACCTTGAGACGTGGAGTACGCTTCCGCCAATCTTCACCACCGAAACTGCGGTGCAACCAAAACCGGAAGCGGAGGTGCTGGCAACCACACGGATAGGGAACACACAGCTTGGCGAACCGCTTGTGGTGACGCGGCGGCTGGGGCGTTCGCGCTCCATCTTCGTTTCCGGCTACGGGCTGTACCGCTGGCAACTGCTTGGCGATGGACAACGTGAGGTTCGGGGGGAACAGGGGGCAAACGTGTTGGGAGATTTTATCAACGGCTCGCTTCGGTGGCTTGCAACCCACGAGGAACAGAAGCAAGTGCGGATTGTGGCAAGCAAACCGCTGTACAATCTTGGCGAACCAGTCCGGTTGTTGGGCCAGGTGTATGATGACAGCTACGCGCCAATCAGCGATGCCCAGGTGGAGGTGAATGTTTCCGGTGGCGGGCGTTCACTCCCGATAACGCTTGCCGGAACCGGAAGTGGGCGGTACGAAGCAACCCTGAGCAACCTTCCTGCCGGAGACTATTTTTTCACCGGGCGCGCTGTTGTTGGCGGGAAGGAGCTTGGGAGCGATGAAGGAAGGTTCACCATCGGCGAGGTTGGTTTGGAGATGCTGCAAACTTCCATGAATGCCGAGCTGCTGCGAACCCTTGCCGAACGAACCGGCGGGCGTTTCTACACCGTGCGCCAGGCCGCGCAGTTGGTGAAAGATATTCTTTCCCATAAAGGCTTTGCGCCGCGCTCCATCCAGCACCGTGCGGATCACCAACTCTGGAACAACCTCTATCTGTTGCTTGCCGCCCTTTCCGCTTTCGCGGTGGAGTGGCTGCTGCGGAAACGGAGCGGGATGATGTGAGGTTCTCCATTCCCTTCCCCACAGCTTTTTTGCTCCATCACACGTTTCAATTCCCCGCCCCTCTTGTTCGTCACCGATGCGTTCCGTAAACTTGGCTCCGTTTTTTTAAGAACAACCATACAGCACCAAGCAACCATGACATCTTCATCGCTTCAGGAAGCCGAACGCTACTGGAAGTTAGGCTACAACGCACTGCTTGGGGGACGCATTGACGAAGCCGTGGAGTTCTGCCGCCGATCAATCGAGCTTTACCCCACCGCCGAAGGGCACACCTATCTTGGATGGTCGCTTAGCTACCGTGGCCAGTTAGAGGAAGCCATTGACGAGTGCAAACTGGCAATCGGGTTGGATCCTGATTTCGGCAACCCCTACAACGACATCGGCTCCTACCTTATCACCCTTCGGCGATACGAGGAGGCGATACCCTGGCTGAAGCTGGCCACAAAAGCCGAACGCTACGAATCGCGCCACTTCCCCCACCACAATTTGGGAAGGATTTACGAGCGCACGGGTGAGTTCCAAGAAGCAGTGCGCCAGTACCAGCAAGCACTGTGCCACCAGCCCGACTACAAGCCAGCGTTGCAAGCATCCGAGCGGCTTATCGCTTGGATGAACTAACCACACGCATCACACACACAGCAGACATTGAACCGAGGTTTTCACACAGTTCTTCTCTTGCTTCTTCTTGCTTCCGCTGCCACACTGGTGGCCCAGCCGCAGGAAGCATACGTTGAGTCGTGGACGATTCAGGATAAAGACTTCGACCTGCGCCAGGAGCTTGCGCGGCGTGTGATTGACAGTGCCAACACCTGGCTTACCCGCGACGATATCACCCTTCCCACCGCACGTCTGGATGACCCTTTGCAGGTCACGGTGCTTGTCAGCGTGGACCCAGCCACCGGGAAGGAATTCCGCCAACTGATGAAACTGGTGATGGGGAAGATTGTGGTGGATCACGATTTCGAGCGTTTTCTTCCGCGCCCAATTCTCGACTCGCTGGTGCGGCGGAACTGCTTCTGGCGCAATCAACAATTCAGAGTGCTGAACGAAGCCTGGACTCCGAATGAGGTAGTGAATTACGACCCCAGCAACTTTCGCCCCGATCCGTACCACCTCACATTCCACGCCAGCGATAACCTTCCACCCCGGCAAGTATCGTTGTTTGAAACCAGCTACAAAGCGGGGAAAGAACTACGTGTGTGGACGGGGGTGGGGTATAACGATCTCGGTTTTCCGGCAGCTTCCTACGGGAAGATTCGAGCCGGAGCCGGCTGGCGGAACGTACAGTTTTGGGGTGAAATTCCGCTGCCGTTTGGGATGGCGCACACAGCGTTCTTTGCCCGTGGGTTGGATGCCACGGCGGGCGTGGGATTGTCGTTCGATGGGAAATCGTTTGGCGGGGGGCTAACCTGGTCCGATCCAACCGAAGCAATCGGCAGCGCGCCACTTCTGGGGGACACAACGTGGGCGTTTGGGCGCTCGGCATTGGTGTACGGCCTGATTCCGTTGGGTCGCTGGCCGTTGGGAGATGGATACCTGCGGACGCGACTGGGACTAACCTACACCCAAGCCGTGCAACGGATCCACCGCAGCGAGGGGGAGCCAGTGATGGGGATTCCCGATGACCATTTTAAGGCACTCATCAAAATGGAGTACGGGCTGGTGGATGACGTTGGGATGCTGCGACGTTCCATTGGGATGCAGCTGCTCACGGAACTGTCGCACAATGCGTGGATGGTGACGTGGCACGAACAGTTCACCGAGGCGATTGGACTGCAAACCATCATCTTCGGGGCTTTCGGCAAACGCGAGCCATACCGCCCAGCATTCTCGGTAGCGTTCTCCCCAGTGATACTGTTTTAGGCAATCCATCACACTCCAGGAATCTTTCTCTCTTCTCCCCCTCTCTGTGCCCTCTGTGCCTCTGTGGTTTTCCCCTCTTTCCTAACCAAGAAGAGAATGAACCACAGAGACACAGAGAACACAGAGGGAAGAAAGAGAGTTTATACCTGCTCAACTACCCGATCTTCTGAATTCTCTCCATCCGCCTTCCTGCCTCCTCTATTGTCTCCCATCGCTTGCAGAAGCAGAACCGCAGCAGGTTAGCCCCTTGGCTGGAGTTCTGATAGAATCCAGCAATCGGGATTGCCGCCACACCAATTTCGCTGATTAACCAATGATTGAACGCAATGGCATCGCCACGCCCAAAGCCGCCGATATCGGTTAGGATGAAGTAGCTCCCTTCCGGCACTATCGGGGAAAATCCGGCTTGGCGCAGCATTGCCGCAAGCGCGTCGCGGCGGGCTTGGTAATCGCTGCGGAGTTCAGCGAAATAGCTGTCGGGAAGGCGCAAGGCGTGGGCAATGGCGTGCTGCAACGGCGTTGCGGTGGAGAACACCGAGAACTGATGCACCCGCCGCAATCCCACTTGCAGTTGTTCCGGACCGATCGCCCAACCAATTTTCCACCCCGTCACCGAAAAGCTTTTGCCGCCGCTGGATATCGTCAACGTCCGCTGGGCCATGCCCGGAAGCGTTGCCAGCCGGACATGCTTGGCCTGGCCAAACAGAATATGCTCATAGACCTCATCGCTAATTGCCAACAGATTATGCTGGCAACAAAGTTTGGCGATCAGCAGAAGCTCATCGTGCGTGAAGACTGTGCCGGTTGGGTTGTGCGGTGTGTTGATGAAGATTGCACGGGTTCGGGGGGTGATAGCGCGGCGAAGCTCATCGGGATCGAACCGGAAATGGGGGGCGTGGAGCGTAACTGCAACCGGAACGCCCCCAGCAAACGTGATAGCTGGGATGTAGCTGTCATAGCACGGCTGGAACACGATCACCTCATCCCCTGGATTGAGGAACGCTAGCCCCGCGCAAAAAATCGCCTCGGTGGCCCCGCTGGTCACGGTGATCTCGTTCTCAATGTCAACCTGCTGGCCGTAGAATCGTTGGCTGTGGTCGGCGATTGCTTGGCGCAACTCCGGCTGGCCAAAGGTGACGGCATATTGATTCCGCGCCTGGCCAATCGCCGAAGCAGCCGCTTGAAGCACCGGAGCAGGGCCATCAAAATCGGGGAAGCCCTGCCCCAAATTCACTGCGCCAACCTCACGTGATAACGCGCTGATCTGGCTGAAGACAGTGGTTCCAAAATGCTGAATACGGTCGGCAAACATAGCTGAACAGAATCAGTGTAACTGGGAATCAGCGATTCATCCTAATTATCGCGCAACCACCACCCGCTCGGTAGCCATCACCCCAGCTTCGGTTCGTACAACGCAGCTATAAATTCCTGCCGGAACATCCCCTACCGGAAGCAGAACCGATTGCGCGCCTGCCTCCATTTGTTGCTCAATCGTGCTTCCCACCATCCGCCCCATCACATCATACAACGCAAGGGAAACGCTGCCGGAAACGGGCAAAGTGAACGCAGCTTGGGCAACCACAGAGGCTGGATTTGGCACAACCGACAGCCGCAGAAGTTTCCCCCCGGCACGCAACTGGTCATCAACGCCGGTGGTGGGGTCGAACGAGCGCATCGGCGATTGCAGCGTTGGAACCGAATCGTTCAGGATATCGATATTGAAGCGGGAAGCATCGCCCAACGCAAGAAAGGTGACGGTGCTGGCTCCGTACATCTGCAAGTCGCCAGTGTAAATCGGCGTTCCTTCGCCGCGGCGGAACACCTGCAAGTTCACCATCCCCGATGGCACGTCGCGGTAGGGGGTGTAGCCCAGAAATGGGATGCTGTCGTACATCACCGTATCGCTTGCGACAGGCTTCAGCACCAGGGTAAGCGGGCCGTAGAAATCGGTCACGTTCGCCACACGAATCTTGGTGGTGTTCGGGTCGCTTTTCATGGAGAGCCACCGTTTCATCAGCAGATGCGTGCGCCCTCCATTATCGAACTGGGTCAGCACCACCGAGTAGCCGGTGTCGGGACGAAGCGGAATTTTTGTGGTGAGCAACGGATTGCCAGGGTTTTCGCCGGCGGCCACAAAGCTAATCATTGCTTCTTCGGCAGTGAGCGGGCCGTAGCGTTCGCTGGCACTGCGGTAGGCCAGCTTGGTGGTGCGAATGTTCCCATCAAAATAGATATCCACTTTCGGCACATTGGATTGCGGCCAAGCGTTCACCGCACGGATAAACGCTGGCGGCGTTGTGGCCCCTTGCAGCAATGGAATTTTCACCGAAGCGGTCCCCCCCAACGCACCGTTGATCTCATACACCTTCAGCTTGTTCGCTGCGTTTCCGGTTATCACCAGTGTGGTGTAGGAAAGATTGGTCAGCGGAGCAATAAACTGCGCCAACGGTTGCGTTGATCCGTTCCGTGTGATCGTCAGCGTGGCGGCAATCGCATCCACCGATTTGAAGGCTGTTCCGCTATCGGTTTGTACGTTGGCGAACATTGCCCCATTCGGTGCCACCGCCCCCAGATAGACATCGAACGAATCGGCCAGCTGGGCAGCATGAAGCACCCGCAGCAGTGCCTTCCCTGCGGCTGGAACAGTATTTTTCAGCCGGCTAAGTGCTTTAAATTTTGGCGCGCCGCTGGTTCCGTAAGCGATTCCAAGATACTCGGTGCTGGAGGCAACCATCATATCGGAAGTGATGATGGGATTGGCCAGCCCAGTTCCCGTCCCCACAAATTTCACATTCACAGTTCCGGCTCCGGCCGGAAGCCCCGGTATCGTGGTGGACATATACTCCGATTCCAGCCCCTGAATTGTTGGGGTGGAAATGTCATTGAAGTGGACATCAACCACCCCTGCTCCCTCGATAAGATGGACGGCACGGAAGTCGAATTTTTGGGCATGGGCAGTGGCCACGGCGGCCATTGCAGTTGCGACAATCAGGAAAAGGTGGAGCAAGGTGTGCGTGTAACGGTTAGCCATTGGATGTTATGCTGTTGTGTGTTGTATAGCCGGTGGCTGTTCTGGGTTTGTTCATTACTGTTGGCAGGGATGATTGCAATCTTCAGGAGAGATCACGCTCCCTGAGCATTGCTTGCCTGCTTGCTTGGCCATCAACCACCGAACCTGTACCAAACCATTTGTAAGATACACGCCACGCGGAAATCATGCGACCCACTTTTCGGGATTACGTACATTTGTCACCCTTCATCAACAGGATGAAACAGTCGGCGGGGATGATCGAGATAGCCGCCTATCCCCAGCTGTTGTTTACCAGAGCCATCATTGAGCCATTTACGGAATGAACACGTTTGAGAACGATCAGGTAGCGCGCCGCTACGAAGAGCTGCATGAATTGGAAGCCGATGGGGTGATTGCCTACCCTTACTCCTTCCCAAAAACCTTCGACACCGCCGCCGCACGCGCGCTGTTCCAGGACAACGCCGCCGAGCGATTGCAGGTTGCCGTGGCGGGGCGCGTGGTGGCAATTCGCCGCATGGGGAAAGCCAGCTTCTTTCACCTGCAAGACGACAGCGGGCGGCTGCAGATCTATCTAAAAAACGATGACCTGCCGAATTACGATCACCTGAAGCTGTACGACATTGGCGACATCATCGGCGTTCATGGGTTCATGTTCCGCACGCGCACCGGCGAGGTAAGCGTCCACGCGCAAACGGTGCAGATGCTGACCAAATGCTTAGTCCCGCTGCCGGTTCCGAAGGAGGAAACCGACGAGCAGGGGAACCGGATTGTCCACGACCAATTTGCCGACAAGGAGCTTCGCTACCGCCAGCGCTACCTAGACCTTGCGGTGAACCCCCAAGTGCGTGACACCTTCCGCAAGCGGGCAAAAATCATCACCACCATGCGCCGCTATCTGGACCAGCGTGGTTACTTGGAGGTGGAAACGCCGGTGCTGCACACCATGTACGGCGGCGCGGCGGCCCGCCCCTTCAGCACCCATCTGAACGCGCTGAGCATCCCACTCTACCTCCGCATCTCCCTTGAGCTGAACCTGAAACGCTTGATTGTTGGCGGATTCGAAGGTGTGTATGAGCTTGGCAAGAATTTCAGAAACGAGGGGATTGACAAAACCCACAACCCAGAATTCACCATGCTGGAGTTGTACGTGGCCTACAAAGATTACCTCTGGATGCTGGAAATGGTGGAGGAGATGCTGAACGAAGTGGTGTTGGCCGTCAACGGGTCGCTGCACGTGAAGACCGCTGGTGGCGAGCTGAATTTCACCCGACCGTTCCGCCGCGCAACCATGCACGAACTGATCTACGAATACACCGGCCACCGCATTGATGGAATGGATGCCGACGCGCTACGTGCCGTTGCTAACCAGCTTCATATTGGGGTGGACGCGACCATGGGAGCCGGAAAAATTATTGATGAAATTTTCAGCGAACGGGTCCAGCCACACCTAATCCAGCCAACGTTTGTGATGGACTTTCCAACTGAGATGGTCCCGCTGGCCAAACGTCACCGAAGCAAACCGGGGTTGGTGGAAAGCTGGGAACTGATTGTTAACGGCCAAGAACTGGCCCCCTGCTTCAGCGAACTGAACGACCCACGCGACCAACGGGAACGCTTTGCCGAGCAAGCCAAGCTGCGCGCCGCCGGCGATGACGAAGCAATGCTGATTGACAACGATTTTCTGTACGCCCTTGAAGTTGGAATGCCCCCCGCCGCAGGGCTTGGCGTGGGCATTGACCGGCTGACGATGCTGCTCACCGGCCAAGAATCTATCCGCGACGTGATCTTCTTCCCGATGATGCGCCCGGAGGAGAAACGCGCCGCCGCCGAAAACCCGGATGCCGCCGATCCCACTTCCCCCAGCGAAGCCGCCGCCACCGACAGCGAGCGGGGTGAATGGGAAGGGGGCGACAGGGTGGAGTAAACTGATGCAGGAATACCCTCTCTTCTTCCCCCCTCTCTGTGTCCTCTGTGCCTCTGTGGTTTTTCCCAAGAGAATGAACCACAGAGACACAGAGAGCACAGAGAGAAGAAAGAGA
>JADZEY010000101.1 GCA_020850315.1 Armatimonadota bacterium
CGGCGACCACGCGATTGCCCAAGCAATGGATACTCAGCTTTCGGTGATGTTGCCGATCCTTCCGGTGGTGAACTACTGCGGGACATGATGGGCCAGCGTTGGCCGATTAAGGTGAGTGAGTAAGCCTTCTTCTCGCCATTGCGAAAAGCAAGAGCAATGAAACACTTCTCTCTTTCTGCTGGGGTGGGAAACTGGCGAAACTGGCGGGTGAGCAAGCTCCCCCGCTCATGCTGAGCCTGTCGAAGCATTCACCAACGGTAAACCTTTCGGTGACAGAGGCAATGGTGAAGCTGGTGAGCGCGTGGGTGAGCAAGGAACGGTAAGAAAGGGTTGAGTGTGTCGTGGGTTGGTTGCGCCCCTATGTGCTCAGCAACACCGCCGATTCGCAGGCCGAGCAGACGCTCGGCGATCCCAGGGGAGAAGGGTTGAGTGCGTCGTGGGTTGGTTGCGCCCCTATGCTCTCAGTAACACCGCCGATTCGCAGGCCGAGCAGACGCTCGGCGATCCCAGGGGAGAGAGATCACATCGGTATCATCTCTGCGTAGCAGCAAACTCACACATCCAGCTTGTTTATGCGAACCACAATCGTTGCTGTCCTGCTTTTGCTTCTTGTTGCTGCCACCAATCTGCCGGCGCAAACCGGGGAGAACCGTGTGAGCATTGGGATAAGCCCAACGCTCACCACGCTGTTCTCCGATTACAGCGAAACGGGGTTTGGGCTTGGTGGCGAAATCGCTCTGCGGTGGAATATCCAACCAGCGTTTTCGCTGCATGGGCTTGCTGGAATTACGGGTCTGACCCTTTCCCCAACGGCTGACGACATCGCAGCATTCCCCGGTTATTTCGGCCCGCTTGGTGGGGGCGTTGGCAGTGGCTTCTACCCAAACACCAGCCCTGCGGTGGCGCGCCAAGCCGATAACTCACTTCCGCTGAATCAGTTCGCGCTGCTTGGCTCCTACAACTTCCAACCCGGCCAACGGTTTGTTCCGTTTGTGGCTGCGGGGATTGGCCTGGTGGCGTTCAATCCGCAAACGGATGCTTCGGATAAGCTTCCCAACAACCTGAATAACCAGTATCCCCGCACCGCGCTGCAGATACCGATTGCCGCCGGTGCCGAGTACTACTTGGACGACAAATGGACGCTGAACGGACGCGCCACCTTCGGCCTTACCTTCAGCGATTATTTGGATGACCTTCCCGATGGCGGGAACGATGCGCTTGCTTCGGTATCGGTTGGGGTTAGCTACTACTTTTTTGGCGAGCTTGATTGCGACAAGGATGGATTAATTGACCGCGAGGAAGAACTGCTCGGCTCCGACAAATGCAACCCCGACACCGACGGCGACAGCCTGAGTGATCCCGACGAAGTTCGCCGCCACGGAACTGACCCGAACCGAGCTGACACCGACGGCGATGGACTGCGCGACGATGCCGAACTACTGGTTCACCACACCAACCCCACCCGCGCCGACACCGACGGCGACCGATTAAGCGATGGTGATGAAATAGGGCGGAAAACTGACCCGACAGTGGTGGATACCGATGGCGACGCGCTGAGCGATGGCGAAGAAGTGCTGGAAACCAAGACCAACCCGCTACACCCCGATAGCGATGCCGATAATTTGGAGGATGGCGATGAGCTTCGCGTGCAGAAAACCGACCCGCTGCGCCCCGACACCGACGGCGACCAACTGAACGACGGCGAAGAAGTGACAATCCACCGAACCAACCCGCTGCTGGCCGATAGCGATAGCGATGAAATTGCCGACGGGGAGGAGGTGCGGCTGCGAAAAACCGACCCACGCAAAAAAGACACCGACGGCGACCGCCTGAGCGATGGCGAAGAAATTCTCCGTGCCGGAACCAACCCGCTGAACCCCGACACCGATGCCGACAGCGTAAGCGATGGCGACGACGAATGCCCGTTGGTCCCTGGTGTGCGCCAGCGGCGTGGTTGCCCCGCGCCGCCAAAAGTTGGGGCCGTCACCAGTTTCCCGAACATCTACTTTCTTGTTGATAGCGACCAATTCGATTTCAGCCGAACGGAGACTGCCGAGAATCTGGCGCAGGTGCTGGCCTACGTCAACCAGTGCCAGGGGCTGACGATCATCATCGAAGGGCACGCCTCGCGCGAGGGGGGTGAGCAGCACAACCAGGACCTGAGCGACAAGCGGGCGTTGCGGGTGAAAACATGGCTGATGGAGCAAGGGACTGACTCCAACAAAATAGACCTAACAATCGGCTACGGAAGCCGCCAAAATGCTGTGCCGGAGCCAACCCCAAACTCACCGGAGGCAAAGGCGATGGAGCCAGCCGCGTTGGAGGCAATCCGCCGGCAAAACCGCCGCATTGCAATCAAGGTGGCGCGGACGTGTGATTAAGAATTGCTTGCCGATGACGTTCGCGTTGGGTGCAGGCTGAAGACCTGCACCTATCGGGGGCAAGTTCTTATGCTATCATCCTTCAACAAGCTCAGGCTGACGGCGTGTGGTGTTTTTTATAAAACATGGATCGGCAAAATCCGACTGCGTTGATTATTAGTGATGCGAATAAAATACAACCCGGAGGGAAGCCCATCCGTTTGCAACTGAAGTTGATGAAGTCCAGCATCTTGCTCGGCTGCTTGCTGAAGAATAATTTCTCTCCCGGTAACGGAAACAAGGCTTATGCCAATAAACGCAGGTTCCGGAAGTTGATAGGATAGAATTGGAACAACGCCAGCAGTAATGGGGTTTGGAGCAAGGTGAAAAGACGAGTGTTCCGCGTGTTGAGCATCAGCACTGCTGGATTGCCCAACGTAACGTAACACTCGTCCTCCCGCGCCGACTGCAATTCCTTTGCTATTTGGTTTGTAGGATACCCAAATTCTATAAATCTCAGAGGAATCAACAAATTCTACGCCCCACGTTTTTCCACCGTCGGAAGTACGATAAATCTTATCACTACCTGTGACTAATCCGTTCAGTGAATCAGCAAAAGAAATATTGCTGAGTCCAAGCCTTGACCCCAGTATGGTATCTAACGAAGTTTCCCATGTTGCCCCACCATCGGTGGTTCGTGAGATGACATCGCGAGCGCCATAACTATTAGGAACCTTTGGAAAGGACAACATCCATCCGTTCATACTGTTCGTAAAATAAATTATAGCAGGTTTGGGTGGAAGCTGCGAGTAATACGTCCATGTGGTTCCACCGTTGTCGGAACGGGCAAGAGTTATGGCTGTATCGTTTTGGAGCAAGCAGTAGAAGACGTTTGGCGCAGGGCAAGACACATCAGCGATGCCCATTGGTAGCGGAATTGGTGGCACAGGTGCTTTAACCGAATCCCATGTCTGCCCGCTATCGGAGGTGGCAATAATATATTGGGGATAAACATACGTTACCCAAATAATGCCATGCTGTGGGGTGGGCATTACAATTTTTTCAAGCCTCAATTCTTTGGGAACCACACGCTTCGATTCCCACGATTGCCCGCCATCAGAAGATCGGAGTACAAGCCCACTATCGCCGCAAGCAAGCATAAGATTAGAAGAAGGATACGCAACACTATGGTAGCGTGAATACGGGAAATTGGGGTTGCTCTGGTTTGGGATAGGATTCCACTGGAGACCACCGTCGGTAGTACGATAGATGGTATCAGAAAACCCGAAGCCATATCTTCTGACAAAAACACAGTTTGCGGAATCCAAACAATCTAGTGCGGTGATTAAAGTGAGTTTACCAATGGAATAATTGATATGAGTAATCCAATCTGGTTGTTGTGCATTGCTGTTTGGGCTGCAATACAACAATCCAAACAATGCAATTATCAGGGAAAAGTATTTGTTGGGTATCATGGTGTAGGTTGGGTTGTTATGGTGAAAGCAAAGAAAAATAGTAGAGGAAACGCCCTGTGGCTCCCCTCTACTATTCTTCGTTCATTACTTTTATTTGACAACGTTAAAGGAGCCAGCAGCAACATGCTGTTGCTCAGATGTAATGCGGTATTGATACGACCCTGTTGTTAAGGCTTTTGCATCAATTTCGAACTCCAGTGTGTGTTCCTTCGTAGTCGTGGCCGATTTTTTTATCACGACATTACCCTGTGCATCTACAACTTCCGCCGTTGCTTCTGGCACAGTAACTGCCGTACACCGAATAATAGTAATACCGCTGGTAGGATTAGGGATAACTGTGGTTTCGGCAATCTCTGGCGCATCTTGGGGAAGTGCTCGTTTGCTGCCGATAGGGTCATATTTAGGCTTGTAGCCGCAGTACGAGGCACAAGGGAAAGGGCATTCGAAGGCTATGCTTGTTGCTCCAATTTCAGTAAAACTTATTACTCCAGTTGGACTTTTACAGATCCTGTATTGAGAATTACAGCAATTTTCAAGACCTCTCCCAATCGGGCAATGTTGATAATATGGTGGTCTGGTCTGCGGCATAATTAACTCATAACACCCTCCAAGAATCACACGCCAGTTTGTGACACACTGCCCATTTTCTGGTCTGCATTGTATGGGGAGGAGATTTAAATTGGATAAAAATAAATCTGCAATTGCTGATTTAAATATCTTACCTCCGTCACATATACAGCTGGCATTGTCAAGTTCAATTTTTTCTACATAAATATCACAACTCCCTAAGCAGTCGCGTATTTTGATGTATATTTTCCCTGTACACCCGGGACAATCACCATACACATTAAAACTGACAGGAAACGAACTAACTGCACTCCATGTTGCTGTTGGGCAAAAGTTGTCAACACACTGAGCCAACACTGGTAGGGTTGTATTCAGCATAAACAGCATTATGCTGAATCCGAGCAACAGTAGATTTAATTTCTTTCGTCTCAGGTAAAAATTACGTGTGTGCTTGGAGCTTGGAGCTTGGAGCTTGGAGCTTGGAGCTTGGAAAATGATGCCTTGTCAACATGGGATACTCCCTATGGAGTTGTATGAATGAAAGTGTGCGATGGCATACGCCAGTCGCTTGAATGTGCGAGGACAGAATTGAAGTTATGGAGCAGCGCGGGACAAACTTACCACTGGTTTCGATAAATGTCAAGAAGTGGCAAAATTCTTCTCTTGGAAAAGAGCAAGCTGATCCCCTAACCAAGCTACCCCGGGTTCAACACCACCACCGATAACGCGCTTCCCCCCTCGGGGGCGCGTTGCTGCAACAGCAGGTAGCCGTTCGAGAGATAGAGGATTGTTTGATTACTGTAAAACTCCGACAGCGGCTGGCCGCTTTGCCCGGTTGGCAGAACGCTTCGCAGAAATGCAGTGGTGTCGGCAAAGTCAACAATTTGCCGCATCGAGGGGCCAAGTGTGACTTCGTAGGGGAGATCAATCCGCCATTCGCCGTTGTTCAACGTGGTGTTGGCCCCGCCAAGCTCGAACGGTCCGATGTCAACAATTCCGCGCAGCTGCGGGTTCTGGCCGAAGGGGTGATGAAAGGTGAGAGTGTGAAGGCTGCCATACCGCCATGTCCCAACTTCCCAGCTTCCAAAACGCCGGTGCAGTGTGTCGAGTGCGCGGCCAAGCGCGGCGCGAAGCACTTGGTCGCGGGTTTCGTTCTGGCTGGTGGCAACGTTATCGAACCACTGGCTGTTGCGCAGCAGGTGATAGCGCAAGGAGCGAATGGGGAGCAGCGCCATCCGCCCGAACTGGCGGTATAGTTGCGGGCCAAGTTCATCGGCATACGTCAGCTCCACAACGCTTTGGAACCACGCAGCAACGATTGCTGGCTCTGGGGCATCAATCAGCATTCCGCCATTCCAATGCCGAAGCCGGGTAAGCACGCCACGCACCAACGGCGTTTGGCGAAGGCTGTCGGGGAATGCGCCAAGCAAAAACTCCGTCATCAACTGAAGGTGTGGCGAACGGACATCGTTTTGGATCTGCGCCATATCCTGGGCATCGAAATTGACTCCATCGCTCAACAGTTCATTCAGCCGGAATGCCCGCGAAGGATCCTCCCACAGATTCCCAATGTTCACCGTTGTGGTGTTGGATACTTTGTTGTTTGCGCTGGCGATATAGCCGCTTGTTGGATTTGTGAGAATGGGAAGCTGGTCGCTGGGGATGTAGCCTTTCCAAGCAAACCGGCTTTCGGTGCCGGGGTTCGGAAGATTCCAGCGGGCATCGCCCCCCCGTTGCGGAAGTTTTGCGGCGGGGATGTAGGCGATATTTCCGGCGGAATCGGCATACACAAACGAGAGTGCCGGAACCCCACACATCCGCGCACCTTTGGTGAACTCCGCAAGATTTTTTGCGCGATTCATCGCCTGCCACCCTGCAAGCTCGGTGGACGGATCCTGCCCCACCCACCGAAGGCTAACAGCTTGTGTGTAGAATGGACTGGCGGAATCCATCATTTGCGGGAAGCCGATACGTGGGTCGCGTAAGTACCGCCGGAACTCGCGAACATCCGAAATGATCGGCCCGTTGTTCGTTTCCCGAATCGCCATCGGTGTGGCCGCTGAATCCTTGCAGCGGATAGTGTCGCGGATGATGGATAGCTTTTTCCAGGCACCATCCAGCAAGTAGTTGCGCCGTTTTGCGCTGTCTATCCGTTCAATAAAAAAATCAGTTTGGTCGGCCATCATGCTGGTTAGCCCCCAGGCAACGGAGGTGTTGCGGCCAATCACCACAAACGGGCATCCGGGGACTGTCACCCCGGCAATGGTGTTCCCTTTCCATTCCACCACTGCTTGGTACCATTTCCCGGGCGCGCTGTGGGCAAGATGCGGGTCGTTGGCAAGTATTGGCTTGCCGTTGGCTGCACGGTTTCCGGCAACGGCCCATGCGTTGGATCCAACATGGGCGCCTTCAATCCCAAGCAATCGTTTTGTCTCGGCATCCAACTCCATCACTTCAAGCAGATCACTCATTCGGGGCGTTGGTGAGGCTGGCGATCGCAGGCTGTCGCGGCGGACGCTATCGCGGCGGGCAGTGTCGGGTGGGGGGGGGGGAAGGCGGTATTGCTCCAGCAGCGGTTCCGGCTTCTGTCCGCCGGGGATAATCGTGGGCGCGTCGGAAGGATACCAGGGAAGAATCTCCGCAAATCGTGCCGAATCCACCCGCTCCTTGATGTCAGCAAACACCATATCAGTCCAGAAGGAGGTGTTAAGCTCCCAGGCCAGCAGCTTGGTGATAATCACGGTGTGTTCTGGCTCCCACGGTTCTGGGGTGTAGCCAAGCGCGTCGAACTCGAACGGATAACGGCCAGTGTGCGATTGCATCCAAGCGTTTACGCCACGGCAGTAGGCATCAATGGCGGAGCGTGTTTCCTTCGGCAATCCGCGCAGGGTTGCCGCCGCAGCGCGCTTGAACCCCAAGGTTTTCAGCAGTGCATCTTGGCCAATCATCTGCTTGCCAAAAATTTCCGACAGCCTACCCTGGCCGGCCCGCCGGAACAGATCCATTTGCCACAAACGATCTTGGGCATGGGCGTATCCCAATGCTGCCCAAGCATCGTTTTCGGTGGCGGCGTTGATGTACGGAACCCCGTAGCGGTTGCGGGTGATGGAGGCCGTTGAGGATAGCCCCTGGACGGTGTCCTCGGTTTCTCCGTCTGGAGTAAACGAGCGGCCAATTAAGCGAATCCCCAAGAAGACAAACCCCACCACAAGCCCCAGCAGCACAAGGATGGTTCCAAAGAATGAGAAGCGGCGCATGGCTGCAAATGTAGAAAACCAGAGCGAAGATCAGGGAAGGAATGATGCGGGGAACTCACACCGTTGCAGTTCGGTGCTGACGGGTGAGCTTGCTCACCCGCTCATGGAGAAGCTACTCTTCCCGTCACCTCGCCTCCCTTGATGCTACTTGGTGCTTGTGACTTCTCCAAAATTGCTGTTTTTGAACTCTTCCGGCTGAAACAACAGTTTCTGTTAGCACTTCTTGGATCTATCTGCATAGATTCACAGCGGCAATATCCAAGTTGCCTTGCTTGATACCCTTTGGGCCACCTGCACCCGGCTCATCATCAGCAATCCTTCCGTGCATCAACGGAAGTTCCCATTGACTTTGCAGCGTTCTCTCGCCGGCAAACCGCCGGTATCGGTGTTGTGCCACCGATGCCTATGGCAACCTGCTGGGGGTGGCCGCTGCATTGGTGCGTTAGCCCACGAACAATCATGGTTGAATCATGGTGGATTGAAAAAACGCCATGCACGCAACCGGGCTGGCTTGCCGATACCGCGCACAATACTTGCTGTGTGGCCGGGTGCATCGTCGTCCCTACTGCCTAAGTCCCATCCGGCTTGGGTGTGGGGAAGCCTGCACAGCCACCACAGCTTTTTCAACTTCCACACTGGAGTGATTATGAAACCACAACTACTGCGGCTGCTGTTGATGCTGCTTGCAGCCTCCCCAATGCTTGCACAAACCGGAAGCATCAAGGGGAAAGTATCCGAGGAAGGAACGGGCAATGCCCTGAGCGGAGCCACCGTTACTGTCAGCAAGAAGGAAACCCCCAGCAACGTGATTGCCGGGGCCATCACACGCTCGACAGGAATGTATGAGATCAAGGACATCCCCGCTGGGGAGTACCTGCTGAAAACCACCTACGTTGGCTACAAGCCATTCCAGACCGGGGTCACGGTTGCTTCCGGCCAGATCACACTACAGGAGGTCATCTTGAACCCCGATGTGGTGAAACTGGAGGAAGTGGTGGTGGTTGGCGCGGCTTCCCGCACGCAGAAATCCAGAGCCGAGGTGGCGGTCTCGCGGGTGGATGCGGTTGAGCTTCAGAAAGGGTTCACCTACACCGATGTGAACCAGCTGCTGGCCGGAAAAATCCCAGGCGTTTCCATTGCTCCTTCCAGCGGGAACATCGGCGGCAGCACACGGTTCCGGGTGCGTTCCGGCGGCGGGCTGCGGGGGAATGGCGAGCCGGTGATGTATCTGGATGGAGCACGGGTTATCAATGCCGATTTGGGGTTCTTCACCGCTGGCGGCCAAGTCTCATCCTCGTTGTTTGATATCAACCCCGAAAGCATCACCGGCGTGGAGGTGCTGAAAGGGCCAGCATCGGCAGCGTTGTATGGCACGGGGGGATCCAACGGTGTGATGATGTTCAGCACACGCGGTGGGGTGGGGGCAAGCGGCGGCGAAGCAATCGCCGTGCAGTACCGTGGCTCGGTGGGGTACAACGAACCGCAAAGCGAGTACACCCGCGACGAACTGCTGACCTACCAAGATGCCAACAGCATCTTCCACAAAGGCTACTTCAACCAGCACTCGCTGACGCTGGCCGGGGCCACCAGCCAATTCAACTACGATGTCAACCTAAGCTCGCGTGTTGATAACGGCATTATCAACAACAACCACGCCGAGCGGCAAGGGGTGAAGACTTCGTTCGAGGTTCAGCCAGTGGCGAACATGACGCTGCGCCTTACCGGACGCTACGCCGGTGTGGAGCTGAACCGCCCCGCCAACGACAACTACCTGCTGGGGTATCTGGGAAACGTTCTGCTGTTTGGACCTTCGGTTGATTCCACCGGGAAGGAGATATCCAACTCCTTCTTCTTTGCCAGCAAGGGGGCCATGGACTCTATCCAAAACCGAACCCGCAACCACCGGTTTATCGGCTCGGCAGAAGCAACCTACCAACCGATGGATGGCCTTGAGCTTCGTGGCGTGCTCGGATTCGACGCGCTGGATGGAAGCGACGACGAGCTGTTCCCACCAACCAGCAGTTACTCCAGAGTCGGGATTCGCCAGGGAAAACGCAGCGTGTACAACCGCTCGCGGACGAATATGAACATTGACGCAAGCGCTGGCTACAGCTACTCAGTCACCGATGGACTTGCTGCAAACTCTATCGTCGGAATGCAGCTGTTCCGCTCAATGTTGCGGACGTTCTTTATCACCAAAGAAGGGTTGTCCAGCAACCTTATCACGGCGGTGGATGCAGCAACGGAGTTCAAAGATGGAGCCGAAACACAGGGTGAAGCACGCGAAGCAGGACTCTTCTTCCAACAAGAGTTCTCGCTTGATAATATCTACTCACTCTCCTTCGGTGTCCGCAACGACTTTGCAAGCTCCTACGGAACCGACGCGCCAAGCATCTTCTACCCGCGTGTTAGTGCTGCGGTGCGGTTGGATAAGCTGGACCTTCTGCCAAGCCAGTTCAACTTTGCCAAGTTCCGTGTTGGATATGGCCAAAGTGGCCAACTGCCTGAAGGCGATGACGGAGTGCTGCGCCGTTGGGGGAAAATCGAATCAGGGTTCGGTATCGGTGCCGACATTGCGGCCATTGGGAACACCAAGATCGAGCCGGAACGGGTGCAGGAGTTCGAGGTCGGGTTGGAGTTCGAGATCAGCGATGCCTACGGTTTGGATTTCACCTACTTCCTGCAATCGGCAACCAGCTCCATCATCGGCTTCCAGAACGCACCTTCCACCGGGCAAACTGCCAACGCAATCCCAACCAATGTTGGCGCGATTGATGGATGGGGCTTCGAGGCGCAAGCCTACGCAACGCTTCTCCGCACCACCGATTTCGGCCTTCAGGTGAACCTGAACTGGACCTTTGCCGACAACGAGGTGACGGACTTGGGGGGCGCGCCGCCGCTGTTCGGGAACGCTAACGTGATTGAAGTTGGATTGCCCCGCAACAGTTTCTACTTGCCAACAATTTTGGGAGCTGAGTTCGATTCGGCAGGGGTGCTGGTCGGGACCCGCTACAAGCTGGATAGCAACGGGCTGCCGATGCTGGAGTACAAAGGCCGCCCCGACCCAACGCACTCCGGATCGTTCAGCCTAACGTTCGACTTCCTTTCCTACTTCCGCATCTACGGCCTTGCCGAGTGGGGATTGGGGAACAGCATTTTCAACCAAACCAACCAGTTTGCCAACACCGCATTGTCCGATGGGCCGAACTCGCTGGAACGTCGCCGGTTGGAGGTCCAGCTTGGGCAGGTTCCGCCAAATGCTTACGGGGATCTTGGGGTTACGCCACTAACGCCAAACACACCGGAGTACGTTGCCGCAGCCGAGCGGTTTGTCCGGACCGGAACGCTTGATGACGACCGTGGAAACTGGGTTGAAGAAGCCGACTACTTCCGGGTTCGCGAGATTTCCGTGGCGTTCGATGCCTCCAGCCTTGTGGCCGATTTCTCGGATAACAATATCAAGCAAGCAAGCCTTGCCTTCTCGGTTCGGAACGTGGCGTTGTTCACCAAGTACAGCGGAAAGGAGGTGGATCTGAATAACTCCGGAACCACTGGGATTGAGCAGGCGACCGACTTCCTAACGCTGCAATCCCCACGGACGCTTACCATGAGCCTGACGCTTGGATTTTAACCCACATCAACACAGCAGGAGAGAACAGAATGAAGCACACACGAATAACACTTTCGGCACGCGCCCTTGCTGCGGTGGTTGCTGCGGCCACGCTTGTTGGCGGCTGCGACAGCTACGTGGGGAATATTCAGGAGCCGAACAACACGATTGACGATGCGCTGCTCAACAGCAAAACGCAAGTCCAGTTCCAGATTACCGGGGTGCAATCCAAGTTCGCGATGTCCCACTCGGTGGTCACCACCCTCAGCGGTTTGGTTTCCGATGAACTGGTGTTTGGCGGGCCCGATGCCACCTTCCCGCAGTTTCTGGAGATTGACCGAAGAATCACCTCCGTTTTGAACGCTGAGGTGGAGGATTTCAACGCCACAATCGGCCAGCTTCGGTTGCTTTCGGATTTGCTGGTGGACCGTGTCACCACCAAGATTGATTTCACCGACCCCAAAGCCGGCAGGGTCTTACCGGAAGATTCTGCACTGAAAGAAGCGGCGTTGTTCACCGGGTATTTCTACGGTGGCCTTGCCCGATTCTGGACGGCATCCTACTTGGGATTGGAGCCACAAAAAGGGGGCGGAGCGATTGATGCGGGGCCATTTATCCCGTCGGCTCAGATGTACGATCTGGCGATTGAGAAATGGAAATTGGCGTTGCAGCATACCGCCAACGACTACCAGAAACGGGTGTTGAACACGTTGATTGCCCGCGCTTATTTGTTCAATGCCAACTACGCCATGGCCGGAACCCATGCCGCCGAAGGGCTAACATCTGCCGATCCCGATTTCCAATCGCTGTTTACGAACACCGATAACGGGAGCAACGGCTACTGGTTCTTCTACGCCGGAATTGGCCGCACGCAGATGATCCCCGCGCAGCGGTTCAGCGATTACGTGACCGAAAACCCAGCCGAGGCCAACCGGGTGAAACTGATGCCATCGCCAAAGGACACAGCCGTGAATATACAAGGGCGGTATCCTGAGCAGAACTCACCGATTCCGTTGGTATCCTGGCAGGAGAACAGCTTGATTCGGGCCGAAGTGGAGTTGCTGGGGAACAGCAATCCGAACGGGGCGCTGGAGTACGTCAATGCCGTGCGTGCCAGCCACAGCCTTGCGTCGCTGGAATCGTTCAGCAAGGACGCTTTGATTACCGAGCGCGACAAGGAGCTATCGTTCACGGGCAACCGACTGATAGACCAGAACCGTTTTGATAGTTGGAGTGCCTCGTTGCCAGCGGGATTCTGGCATTACATTCCGTTAAGCAAGACAGAGCGGGACAACAATCCGAATTTCTAAAACTGGTTGTTCGGAGCTAATAGAAAACGGGGATGCAGAACAGCATCCCCGTTTGTTTGTGGGTATTGTTGAAATGTTGTGGGGTTCTGCACGTTGCGCCACATCCACCTATGTTCCTGCCATCACTTCCGTTGCCATCACCTCGAACAAAAATGCTTCACGGATCAAATCGCTGAACGGGTTTTCGGTGTCTTCCATCCGCTCCGGGTGCCACTGCACACCAAGGATGAAGGAGTCGCGGTTGTCCGATTTCGGCTCGATAGCCTCGGCGATTCCGTCGTGAGAAACTGCAGTGATGGTCAGGCCAATCCCCGGGGCATTCACCGCCTGGTGGTGGGCGCTGTTGACGCTCCCTTCCAGTGTTCGGGTGAACTTTGCGATCATGCTTCCGGGGGTCACCTCAATGGTATGGCGGCGGTCGTGGTCGCCATCTTTCTGGTGGTCGGGGGTTCCGGTTCGTTCGGGAATGTGGGCGATCAGCGTTCCGCCAAAAAAGACGTTCAGCAGCTGCATCCCCCGGCAAATTCCCAGCACCGGGATCTTCCGCTCGGTGGCGATTTCTGTCATCGCCAGTTCGGCTGCGTCGCGTGCTTCGTCAATGTCGTGGCACAGGGGAAGGTCCTGCGGGGCATTGTAGCGTGCGGGGTGAACGTCGCTGCCGCCGGTCAGCACCAGCCCATGCACCCGCGCCATTTCGGCGGCAAGGTCGGTGCTGGCGATTAGGTCAATAAACTCCAGATCAGGATTGCCCCGGCCGAGCCATTCCGCATATCGCCCCATCTTCACGCTTCCGCTTCCTTTTGAAATTCCAATGATTGGCATGGGTAGTGGTTAGTTGTTTGTGGTCAGTGGTCAGTGGTCAGTGGTCAGTGGCAAAGGAAAGATATTTGGTCATTAGTCATTAGTCATTGGTCATTGGTCATTAGTCACTCACCCACCGTAGGCAGAGTTTGGAGAGTGAAGACTTGCCGGCCCGCTGGCTTGCTTCGATGCTCTTCTTCTGTTCGGCTTTGGCTCCCTCTCCCACCCGACCAATGGAGTGGAAATAGTAGCATCACCTGTTTGGGAGAGGGCGCGCCGATAGAATCGGCATCTTCGAGGGGTGAGGGCTGGCAGCGAATGCGCTTGCCTTCGACCATATCCAGCTTGGCTTTGCGTAAGGTGAGTTAGTCATTGGTCATTAGCAAAGAGTCAGTGCCTTATTCTTCATTCTCCATTCTCGTGACTCCGCTCAACCCTTCGGCAACGTTCAGGACAGGCTTCGATGCAAGCAGATGCTGGATTCGGTTGCTCACCGAATCCAGCATTTCTCACTCGACATTCGCCATTCATCACTTCGCCACTGTGACCATCCCGCTGCTGATGTTACCGTCGGCGTTCAGGCGGTACAGATAGGTTCCATCGGGAAGAGCCGCAAGGTTGTGGTTGACGATGTGATCGCCAGCAGACAGCGTGCCGTTGTAGAGTGTGGAGATGACTTCGCCGCGAAGGTTCACAACGTCAACCGTGACGTGGGTGGGGCGTTGCAGTGTGAAGCCAATCTGCCCGCTTCCGGTTGTTGGGTTTGGCCAACTGCGCAACCCGCGAACCGCCGAAGCTGGCGCGTCAGGAGCCGACAGTGGAGCCTCGTGCCAGATGCCGAAATAGAACGATGCCTTTGCCCCAGCGTTGGTGAATGTTCCGCTGAAATAGATGTCGTTGCCGATAGCGATCATCCCACGCACGGTTCCGTTCACGCCGCTTCCTAACGGCCGCCACTGGTTGCCATCCCAGCGGGCAACGTTCGACGCGCTATCCCCTCCGGCAAGCGAGAAGTAGCCACCAGCGTACAAGTCCGGGCCGCGCCACGCCATTGCATTCACGTAGGGAGCAAAGTGTCCGCCAATGCCGCTGCCCAAGCCGAACCAATGTTTCTGTTCGATATTCCAAACAGCGATATGGCGAAGCGATTGCAATCCCGAAGCGGTGAAATCGCCGCCGGCGTGCAGGTAGTTTCCACGGGCAGAAAGGATGAAGACGGTTTCGTTCAAGCCACTATCAAGCGGGGTCCAGGTGGTTCCATCCCAGCGGGCAACGTTGCTGGCTGGTTGGCCACCGGCGCGCAGAAATCGCCCGCCAGCGTACAGGGTTCCGGCATCGTCCATCGTCAGCGAAAGCACTACTCCATCAATGCCCGCGCCCAGTTTGGACCATGTTTTGTTGGTCAAATCCCACACGGCAACGTTCTGGGCCAGGGTGGTTCCGGCGGTGTCGAACAATCCGCCAACGTACAGCTTATCACCCTTGATAACCATGGAGGAGATGAATGCAATGGTTGGCGCGTTCACTCCGGTTCCCAGCAGCGACCAATCGTTGGAGGTTTTGTTCCAACGGACGATGTTGTTTGCTGCCAAGCCGTTCCCGGAGCGGAAGGAGCCGGCGATATAGAGGTCGTCCCCGTGCCCGATCATGGAATAGACCGGGCCGGTGACAGTGCCGGAAAGATTGGACCAGACGTTGCCATTCAACGCGGCGATGTTCACATCCAATGGATTCCCGGTTGCGCCGGCGCGGAATTTCCCGCTTGCATAAATATCCTCGCCAAAACGGGCAATGGTTGTCACCGTTCCGTTGCTGTTGTTGTTGAAAGGGAACCATCGCCCGGCGGAGTAGCGCGCCACCCGCGCCGATGGCTCGCCACCAGCCGTGGTGAAGCTGCCGGCCACAAACACGTCGTCCCCTTTTAAGGCGATTGCGTTGACGAATCCATCGGTCCCCGCACGCGAACCGTAGCCAAGCGTTTGCCACCAGATGTTCGATTCGGGAAGCTCATTCCAGACCGCAACGTAGCCGCAATAGACCCGGTTCAGGGTGTACTGGCCCGGGAAGACCGATTGAAACGTCCCCGACACATAGACCTTGCGCCCGCTGACAACGATGGAGCGGACAATGCCGTTCACGCCGTCGTCCTCGCGGAACGGGGCGATAGAGTCCCACAGTTGATAGACCCCAGTGACCGGGGTCCAGCGGATGGAGTCTTCTTCCCAACGGGCAATGTTCTTTGCGCCGCTATCGCCAGCCATCGAGAAACTTCCGCCAACAAACAGGGTGTCCCCCATCACGCCAATGGCGTTGACGAAGCCGTTGACTCCGTTCCCCAACGATGACCAATTCGCCCCATCCCAGCGGGCAATCCCGCTTGCGGAGACCGAGCCAACCGAGCTGAAGTTCCCACCGATGAAAATTTTCGACTTTAACGCTGCAATGGTATTCACCGTTCCGTTCACGCCGCTTCCCGGGTCCCCCACTGCCGACCAACGTTTCTGCGAAAGGCTCCAGGCGGCAATGTTCTTCACTGGCGTTCCGTTGGCATCGTTGAAGCTGCCGCCGGCATAAACCAGCGTATCCTTCACCAGAATGGCCCCAACAAATGCTTGCTCATCTCCCCCTAATCCCACTTGGCTTGGGCCAAACGGTCCCATCCCGGCCCACACCCGTTGGGCGATGGAGTACTGGGCGATGTTCTTCACCGGAACCCCGCCAGCCATGGAAAACTTCCCACCGACGTACAAGATTTCGCTCCGGAGAGCAAGGGAATAGACGAAGCCATTGGTTCCATTCAGCGGGCCGTCGCCAAGCGATTGCCATGCCGAGCCATCCCAACGGGCAATGTAGTTCAGTGTTCTGGAGCCAGCCTGGGTGAACGCCCCGCCAACAAACAGCCAGTTGTTGAACACTACTGCGGCAAACACTTCATCGTTTAGCCCCCCTTGGTCGGCGGCTTGGCCGAATCGGTCGTCCCACTGCTCGTCCCCCGGCTTGCTGGCAGCGGCGGCCACGCCAAGCGTGCCATCGGCTTGCACAAAACGTGGGCGGCCGTAGTGGTCCACCGTCATCCGCCACCCTTTCGGGTCTAGTGTCCCTTGGATACCCAAAGTGAGGTTGACGGTTCCATCGGGATTCAGTATTCGCTCCAGCGGGATTCGCTCCTGGCCTTGTTGGATGTCGTCGCCGAACTCAGTCGGCAGCACTTGCGCGAAAAGCGGGTTGAACAACGCGCCAACTGCCAAAATCAGAAACAATGGTAGAAGTCGTAGCATAGGTTTCATGGCTGAAAGGGTTATTGGTTTGCTGTGTTATAGAGTTCAAATGTTGAGTTGAGGGGTACCGTTACTTGGCAATCATCACCGGGATTGATTGCACTTGGCCTTCCATCAGAATGCGGCAGAAATAGAGTCCGGCTGGAAGCTGGGTTGCATCCCACAGCTGGGTTTGCGATTCTTCCACATGAAGCGTGGCGGCTGCCTGTTCGCCGCGCATATTCAGCAGCTGAAGCATGGCGGGGCGGGGGAAGAATCCGCGAAGATGAAGTTGCCCGGAGGCACGGTTGAAGTAGATCGTCTGGTTGCTGGTTTCCGTTGCTGGGCTTGGGGCATCGGCAGCGGAGATCATTCCCGGTAGCCCTTTGAACCAGCGCCCGATGTTGTAGGAAGGGTGGGTTCCGGCAAGGGTGAACTCACCCCCGGCATAGACCTCCGGCCCGGTGCTTCCAATGGCGCGGACCACAATCTCACCGTTGCCAACCCGGCCAACTCCGCTTCCTAAGCTGCTCCAGGCCGAACCATCCCAGCGTCCAATCCGCGAAAGGACTTGGTTGCCGCCAAGATTGAAACTGCCGCCAACGTAGATGCCATCGTTGGCGGTGTCAATGGCGTACACTTTCCCGTTGACCCCGCCGCCAACATCACGCCAAGCATTGTTCTGCCAAATGGCGATGTTCTTCACGGGGGTTGCGCCGGCAATGGTGAAATCGCCGCCAACCACCACCTGGCCATCGTTGGTGATTTGAATGGCATAGACGGAGTTGTTCACCCCGTTTTGATTTCCTGTGCCCAAGATATTCCATTTGTTGCCATCCCACCGCGCAATGTTCTTGGCATTGACGTTCCCGGCAGTGGGGAACACGCCACCAACATAAACGTTGTCGGCATCGGCAGCAATGGCTTGGGCAAAGGTGTAGAAACTGCTTCCGCCAAGCCCGTTGCCAAGTGGGGACCAGGTTTGTGCGGCCTGATCCCACCGTGCCACACGGTTGGCGCGATTCCCACCAGCAAGGTCGAACTGGCCGCCAACAAATACCTCGTTATTGCGGACCGCCACGGCAAACACTTTGGAGGCGGAATCATACGTGCCACCTTGGTAGTTGTAGCCAATCCCTTCCTTCATCGAACGCCAAACGCCGCCGTTCCAGTGGGCGATGTTGTGCGATTCCACGCTGCCAGCGCGGTCGAATCGCCCGCCAACGTACACGTCGCGCCCGTTCACATCAATGGCATAGACCACCGGGGTGGAGCCAGTGGTGGTGTCAACCACACCAACGCCAGTACCCAGCGGAGACCACGCACCAGCAAGCCCATTCCATTTTGCCACGGCGTTGGCGCGGATGTTTCCGGCAATGCTGAACCGCCCGCCAACATACACATCGCGCCCGTTCACGCCGATTGCGTAAATCGGTCCGTTCACCCCTTCGCCAACGCTGATATCGAAGCTCCCCCAGGTGCGTGTGGCAAGGTTCCAGAATGCTGCTCCGTACGCCCCCAGGCTTCCGGCACGGGTGAATTTCCCGACCATGTACACGTTCGTTCCGCCGATCACAACATCGTAGGCATCGTTGTTCAATCCAATGTCTTCTGATTTCCCCAGCCGCTGCCAGCCCCCAGCTTCCCAGACGGCGATGCGGTTCACGGCTTGGGTTCCGGCGTTGCGGAAACGTCCCACGGCAAACACACGCCCGCCGGTGACATCAATCCCGGTGACGCTGCCGCTAAGCCCGCTTCCCATCGGGTGCCAAGTCCCTTCGATAAGGTCTCGCCGGGCGATGTTGGCTGCCGGGATTGCTCCTGCTTGGGTGAAATTCCCGCCAACGTACAGGTCGTTCCCTTGGACCGCCACCGCCTCCACAATGCCGTTTGCGCCGCCGCCAACATCGCGCCATGAAGCGGTTGTGGCGTTCCAGTGGGCAAGGTTTTTCAGCCCTACTTGCCCAGCGCGGGCGAACTTCCCGCCAACGAACAAATCTTGTCCATACAGCGCGATATCGGCCACGAAAATGGTATCGCCGCCAAGCCCTGGGCCCATTGCGCTCCAGCGGCTGTTCCCCAAATCACAGCGTGCAATCGGGCCGGTGGTAAGGCTTCCGCTCACCAGAAATCTGCCGCCGGCAAACAGTGTGTTCCCATCAACGGCCAACGTTAGGACGGTGTCGCCAGCGCGGCCCAATCCGGGGCCAAGTGCCACCCAATCCAGCCCAGTCCAGCGGGCCACGTTGGTTGCTTCCTTTGTTCCGGCGGAGTCGAATGCGCCGCCAACGTACACATCTTCGCCGTTGACCACGATTGCGGTGACGGCTGCATTGCGTGCGTCGGCGCGAACTCCATCGCCAAGCGTGAACCACTGGCGGCCATCCCAGCGGGCGATGTTGTTGGCAATGATATCGCCAATAAACGTGAACCGCCCGCCGATGTACACATCCTGGCAGCCGCTGATTGCCACGGTGTAGATTGTGCCGCCGGCCCCACCGATGTTGAATCGTTCATCCCAGTAAACATCATCCGGGTGCGCGGCCAGAAGAGAAGGGGAGGAGTGAGTTTTTTGGAAACGGGGGGAGCCGTCGGGGGCAAGGGTCAGCTGCCAACCGGTGGGGTCAAGTTGGCCACGGAACTGGGTGGAAAGATTCAGCGAGCCATCCTCCCGAAGCAGCTCGGCCAACGGGCGGGTGGCAATGGTGCGCGCTGGCTCCTGTGCCAGCAGTGAAACCGCGCCACCAACCAACAGAACGATGGAGAGAAGAAAACGCATGGGTATTAACTCAGATGTGAACGTAACAGTTGGGTTATGTTTTTTGGGGGATGCCGAGAACTTCGCCTGAGAGCTACAGTATCCGGTTGTTCAGCAAATCCAGCCCTCCGCTCATGCTTCGACGGGCTCGGCATGAGCGGATGCTCTATTCGGTCTAATTTTCCTTACTCCCCCACCACAATTTTCTCCGTCCGAATTTCCCCACCGATGTTGGCCACACAAAGGTAGATGCCAGTGGGAAGAGTGGAAAGGAGGAGGGGGAAGGTGTGAGTTCCGGGGAGGAGTTCACCAGTGAAAATGGAGTTGGAAATATTTCCTGCGGAGTTCACCAGATGAATGGTTGCGTTACTTGCGGAGGTGGTTTGCAATCGCAAGAACGCTTGGCCAGACGCTGGGTTTGGGGTGATGCTGAAGGATGTAGCAGATGGTTCGGCGGCGGTTCCGCTGGGGCCGGTTAGCCGTGTCCAGCGGGCAACATGGTTGCTTGGTTTGAAGCCTGCAATCGAGAAATCCCCGCCGGCATACAATGCGTTGTTGGTTGCCCCAATGGCATAGACGGTTGGAAGCGAACCACTTAGCCCTGTTCCCAGCGTGGTCCAGGTTTCGCCATCCCAAACCGCGATGTAGTTGGCGGGGCGGCCACCGGCAAGGCTGAACTCACCCCCAACATACAGCCCGCCACGTGCCGGGGTCAGTGCGCGGACTGAGGTTCCGGCCCCACCTTCAGCAACGCCGCCAGCCATCGGAAGCCACCCGCCCCCGCCAAAGCGGGCAACGCCATTGACGATCATCTCACCCGAGCTGCGGAAACTTCCGCCAGCGTACAGGTCGCCAAGAAAAAGGGTGAGGGCATAGACGGCGGAATCGAATCCGGAGCCAACTTGGTTCCAGCTGTTTCCATCCCAGCCCGCAATGTGTGCTGTCGGGGTTCCGCCAGCGTTGGTGAACTGGCCGCCGGCATAGACTTCGCCCGTGGCCCGAACGGCAATGGCGTTCACTGCGCTGTTGAAACCGCTTCCCATCGCCGACCAGTTGCCGGTGGCGATATCCCAGCGGGCAATGTTTTCGGCATTCACCCTTCCGGCACGGCTGAAGTTTCCGCCAACGTACAGGGTGGTTCCATCGGTGGCAAGTGCGCGGACGATTCCGGTTGTTCCGCCGCCAACATCATGCCACGTCTGGGTTGCGACATCGAACCACGCAACGTTTGGGGAGTAGATATTTCCTGCATACGTAAAATCCCCCCCCACGTAGATTCGGCCACCGTGCACAAGCACAGCATGGACGGGGCCATCAAGCCCTGTGGTAAGGGGTTGCCATTCGGTTCCGTTCCACTGGCCGATGTAGCCTATCATTTGGTTTCCGGCCACCGTGAATCGGCCACCAGCAACGATGGTGTTCCCCAACGGAGCAATGGCGTAGATATGATCGTTGGTTCCGTTGTTGACCTGGTTGCGGAAGGAACTCCACGTGGTTCCATCCCACGCGGCCAAGTAATCAACCGGGGTGGAGTCGGCAAGGGTGAACGCGCCGCCAACACAGATTCGTTCGTCGCAAGGGGCAATGGCATAGACCGTGTCGTTCACGCCGTTGCCAACGTGGCTCCATGTTCCGTTGGTTCCTAACTGGGCGATGTAGCGGGCGGGGCGGTTCCCCGCCACTGTGAATCGTCCGCCAGCGTAGAGTGTGAATCCGTTGTTGGCAAGGGTATAAACCCGATCGTTCACGCCGCCGGAAACTGCACGCCAGCCGGGGTTCCGAAGGTTCCATTGGGCGATGTAGAGTATCAGTTCATCGTCGGCACGGATGAACAATCCGCCAGCATAGAGGTTGTCGCCAATCACAGCAAGGGCGCGGACTTCTTGATCCATCCCTTTCCCAAACCCTGACCATTCCCCGGTGGAGTGCCGCCAGCGCGCCACCATCGAAGCTGGTTGATTGCCAGCTTGGGTGAAGTTCCCGCCAACGAATAGTTCATCGCCGTTCAGGACAATGGAATAGACAGTTCCATTAACGCCATCGCCCACCGGATGCCATGTTCCGGTGCGGGCATCGTAGCGGGCAATGTTCCGTGCGGCAACGTCGCCCGCCTTGCTGAAACGCCCGCCAACATACACATCGCTGCCGTTGACAACGATGGAGTTGATGGTGGTGGCCACGCCACCGCTAACGCCACCGGATAGCGGCAACCATCCCCCACCATCCCAGCGGGCAATGCGCGCTGCGGCAACGCCATCAATCGTTGTGAAGTTCCCGCCAGCATACACCTCGACCCCGTTTGCCGCAAGCGCAAGGATGGAGCCGTTCGCGCTGCTGTTGGCCCCGCTTCCCAGGATTGACCAGCTTCCGTTGTTCCACGCCGCCACGTAGTTGGTTTGCCCGATTTCGCTGGCGAACTGCCCCGCCACGTAGGTGTTGCAGGCGTTGTTGGCAATGGCAAGCACAAGCCCACCCACGCCGTTCCAGCTGAAATTCCCATCCCAAAATTGATTGTCTTCGCCGGGCTGCGCGGCCGCCGGGCGGTGGAAAGCCAGCAGCACGAAGGCACACAGAATGATGCGGGGAAACGGTACGGTATGGTTCATCAGATGCAAGGCGATTGACACTGGGAAGTTTGACACTGGGAAGTTTGCCGCAGTCTTGAAAGTGTACGGAAGGAATTGGGAAGAAATATAGCACCATTCGGGCATGGTGAAACTACGCCAACGTAAGGACTTTTTTCCCGCAAAGGAAGACCCTGAAGCTGGTGGAAGGGTTACAGGAATGATGAATGACGAATGCAGGATAGCGAAGAGAGGAGAGCGGGGAAGAGCTTGCTCGGTGGCTCCGCTCATGCTTCGGCGATACTGGGCATGAGCGGGGGCTGGGTTCGGTGGCGAGAGAGGGAGGGCGCAGGGTGAGGGGCTGCGGCGGATTCCTAACTGACCTTCCGCAACGCCAAGGTCAGTGGTCAGTGGTCAGTGGTCAGTGGTCAGTGGTCAGTTGCAAAGAGGGTCATTGGTCATTAGTCACTCACCTTACGCAAAACTTGGATAGTGCACACTTGCTCGTTCACTGGCTTGCTTCGACAAGCTCAGCATGAGCGGAGGGTGATGTCCGCTGGAACAGCGAAGCATCGAAATCCCTTCTCGGCTTTGGCTCCCTCTCCCGCCCGACCAATGGAGTGGAAATAGTAGCATCACCCGCTTGGGAGAGGGCCGGGGTGAGGGCTGGCAGCGAACGAGGGCAGAGGTGCGTAAGGTCAATACTTCAGCATTGCCCACCGAACCCGCAGCCCGGCAATCACCGAGCCGATGGGGCGGTCGGTGAATTCAATAAACTTGACCTCGGCACCAACCCCTAATCGCTCGGAATACTGCCACGTGTAGCCCGCGCCGAACGTATATCCTATCTCCCAACTTTCACTGTGAATCTGCTCACCGTTCGCTGCCTTCCCGTCCAGCCGTAACAGTATCATCCCGATTCCACCGCTTAGGTCAATCCCATATTTCTCCATTGCAATCACCCCCATTACTGGCAACGAAACCAAGGAGATATTTGCCGAACCTTGCCGTAAGGCTTCGTTTTTGGCGCGTATTCCCGATACTGGTAGATAGCTGATATCCAACCCAACATGCATCAGATGCTCCGGGCACCACAATGCCCGAAGCGAGCCGCTACCGCCGCCGCTGGTTTCCTCAAGCTCTGGAAGTTCAGGCGGCGGGCTGCTGCTGATTCGGAAGCCGTAGCCGCCAGTAACATCAATAGAAAGTCGGTAGTCGGTTGGTTGTGCAAGCAATCCGCTGGTGCCAAGCACTATTGCAACCACCATGGCAACCAGTACTCCGCAACGGGTGTGCCGAGCTATGAAGTTTTTCATACTGCTTACTCCTTCACGTAGTACATGTAGGCAACCATTGTTGGGTAATTGGTCAAGATTCCGTCGAAACCCCCTTCACGCAGGAACTGCAGGATGTAGATTGGGTTGTCCAGCGTCCAGACAAACGCACGGCGGTTGTTGCTGTGCATTTCGGCTACCGCCGCATCCTGCGTGCCAAGCGTCCAGCGCGGAGCCCAGACCGCAGCGTTGATGGCGTTGGCCTGTTGGGTGGAAAGCTCACAGAGTGCTGGCGGGCGGTTTGCTTCGGGAAGATTCCGATAGGCGTTGTAGATCGCTTCTTCAGGAAGCCCCATCACGATCTCGATATCCCGCCCCAACTGCGCAGCCTTCACCCGAAACGAGTCAACCATTGGGACAATCGCCGGAATGACCTCGGGGGATTTTATATCTAACCAAATAAAATTCAAGGTGGTTTTTGTCACGGCTGTTTCCAGTGCTTCCTCAAGCGAGGGTATCTGCTCGCCATTGACCAACGTTGTGAACCGCTGCAACTGCCAGAAGGCATAGTTGCTGACCGGACCCACCATGTAATCGCCACGAACTAAGCGGGTGTTCAGCTTTTCATCATGGTATAAAATCGGCACTCCATCGCTGGTAAGCCGCACGTCAATCTCAACGCCGTTGCATCCCAATCGCTCGGCAAACTGAATCATTTCGCGGCTGTTTTCCGAGACCGGATGAAGGTCGCTGTTCCGCCCGCCGCCACGGTGTCCCAGAATCCAGAAATTCTTGATAGTCTGCCTGATTGGGCGGATCCGCTCCATCAATATCTGGTGGTGCAGTGGGCCACTGATCCCCCCCGATGCACCGCGAATAGTGATTGCCCCGGGTGGTTGCCCCGCTCCGGTGCTGATCTGGCTCCCACCTTCGTTTGGCGCAATGAACAGCCGTGCCCGCCCGGTCTCCTGCTGGTAGGCGTATCGCCAGTATCCTTCAAACACAATCGTATCCCCCAAGCTGCGGGCTTCAAGGATGAAAAAGGCTGAGTTTTTTCCGCAGAAAATGGAGGGATTATTCCCCCCCCAACGCAACACAACGGTATCGCCAAACTGGTCGCTGCCGTTGCGAACCAAATAGATTCCGTTCATCCATCCAAACGACTGCTTTGGGATTAGCTTGCCGGCCCCCAGAAGCGATTCAGAATCAGCAAACTGAGGGATGACCGGATTGAGATCGGTGCTGCAAGAACCAACCACAAGCAGCAACAACAGCGGCAGAAATCGGAAATGGAAACGGCTCATAGAATCACCCCAAACTGAAATTCTGGATAGAATAAAAACTCGTTGAATGTGCTAAATGCCAACCACGATTGATACATCGAACGTGAGTAATAGACCTTCAGCCCAACAATCGCACTGGTGGTACCCCAGAACGGTTGCTCGATTGCGGCAGTGAATGCATATCCCCCCAACAGGTTCTGATCCGATCCGGTCTCGATCCCTTCGGTGGCGGAACTTCGGGAGGTGACGAACTGGAGTTCGGCGCGCCCGCTTAGGTGGAAGTCATCGAAATCGAACCCGGCAGTAAGTGCCGGAAACGTGAGCCAGCTTTGCGCATCAACATCGAACCCCTCGAACGCCGCAAACCCGTACCAGTACGCCACCGAGTAACCCGCGCTTGCCGAAAATCTTCCCAGCCGCCCGCGCCACTCGGCCCCGACCGAAGCAAGGTTGGTGATAACGTTGCTGCTAACACGCCCGGTTGCCGCAAAACCCAACCAAAGGCCATACCGAAGCTCAAGGTTTAGCATCGGCACTTGGCGTAATTCCTCTTCGGCCACGACGCGTGGAAGGATAGTGATGGTGGCCCCAACCGCCGTGCGAAGCTGGCCCGATGGAATCGGATGAGGGGTCAGCAGCGTTGTTCCGGCAGCCGTGCTGTCGGGCGGGGGGGATGGATGGTGATCGGGTTGTGCGGTTAGCCGTTGGCCAGCTACCAGCAGTGTTATGCAGCACGCGAAGCAGAAGAAGGTTAGCCTGCGCGGCGCAGGGTTCCGGAGAAGCAGCATTGCGAAAGGCTTGGGAAAGTTGAAAGCGTTGAAAGCGTAGCGTTGTTCCGGCGGCGAAAATATAACAGTGGATATATTCAGCGCACCAAACTCAGCACAAACGCGGAGGGAGGGAGAGAGGCTTCCGCAAGCGGATGGTTCCCGTTGAAGTGTGGTTGATTGCTTCGGTCATCGCGTATATTCGCGCAGAAACAGCAGCGCAATCCAACTCACACAATTAACATAACCGATCATGCAACGGATCAAACCAACACTCTATCTGCTTCTTGCCTTTCTGTTCTGCACCGCCCCGTCCGCGTTGGCACAGAAAGGAAAAACCAAAACCAAAGCCGCAGCCATTGAGCTGAAACTGCAACTGAAGCCAGGGAAAACCTACCGAATGTGGATGTCCACCGACCAGGACATCACCCAAGATATTTCCGGGCAAAAAATCGTCGTCAATCAGCTGATGGGGATGGGCTACCGCTACGAAGTTCAAAGCGTTGATGCCGCCGGAACCGCCACCGTCAAGATGACCTACGACTCCGTTGTGATCCGAAGCACCACCCCAATGGGGGGAACGGAGTTCAATTCCGGCAATCCCGACACAGGCACAACTGCGCCCGGAACCGAGGCGTACAAGGCGATGTTAGGTGCCCAGTTCACAATGAAACTGACAAAAGCGGGGAAGGTGGAAAGCATCACAGGGGTTGATGAAATGATGGCGAAAATCATGAACGAACTGGGGGCGAACGACCCCGCACAGAAGGCAATGGTGGAGCAATCGCTGAAAAAGATGATCAGCAACGAAGCAATGGCTGAAACGATTGAGCGTTCCATGAATATCTATCCAACCACACCGGTAGCGGTGGGGGATTCGTGGAAGCATACAATGGAGGTAGCAATCGGGATGCCGATGACGGTGAACACCACCTACACCCTGAAAAGCATCACCAACGGCGTGGCCGAACTTGGCGTGCAATCCACCGTTGCCAACAATGCCAACGCCAAGCCGATGGAGATGATGGGGATGGAGATGAACTACAACCTTTCCGGCACACAAAAAGGGACGATGAAAGTGAATGTGGAAGATGGCTGGATAAATACGTCATCGCTAAAACAGAATCTGTTCGGCACCATGAGCATCTCCGGCGAGAACATCCCCGATATGCTGAAAAATGTTCCGATAGCTGTGCAAAGCACTATCACCATCGGTGCACGCTAACGCCGACTGCCAGCCGAGTGTTCACAAAAAAATGAGCGGCACAACAACCAACGTTGTGCCGCTCATTTTTTTTTACTCCAACTCTATCTGCCGCACCCTACCGTGCGTTTGGGTTGAAGGTTTTCCCCAAGCCTTGCCAAACCTCGAAGTAATTCCCCTGCCACAGGTCGCTCTCCATCGCAAATTTTGTTGGCCGGCAGACAAACCGTGTCTCGAACATGAACGCCATGGTGCCATCAATTTTTGCTGGCTTCAGCTCGGCAGTGGTCATTTTTTCATAGGTCGCTGCGTCGGGGCCGTGGCCCGACATACAGTTGTGCAGACTGCATCCCCCGGGAAGGAAGCCTTCGGCTTTTGCGTCGTACTCGCCATAAATCAGCCCCATAAATTCGTTCATAAAATTGCGGTGGAACCAGGGTGGGCGGAAGGTGTTTTCGGCCACCATCCAGCGTGGCGGGAAGATTGCAAAATCGCAGTTGGCCGTTCCGGGAATTTCCGATGGAGCCGTCAGCACCGTAAAAATCGAGGGATCCGGATGATCGAAGCTAACGGTGTTGATCACGTTAAAACGGCGCAGATCATACTTGTACGGCGCGTAGTTTCCATGCCACGCAACAACGTCCAACGGCGAGTGGCCAATCTCTGCGGACCACATCCCGCCTTGAAATTTCGCCACCATCTCAAATTCCCCTTCCCGTTCTTCGTAGGCCGCAATCGGGGTGATAAAATCGCGCGGATAGGCAAGCCCGTTCGCGCCAATCGGCCCCAAATCGGGGATGCGGAACATGGTTCCGTAGTTCTCGCAGATGTAGCCGCGTGCTTCGCCATCGGGAAGCTCAACAAGGAACTTTATTCCGCGTGGAATCGCCGCAATCTCGCACGGGGCAAGCTCAATCACTCCACATTCTGTCCGCAGCCGCAGCCGCCCTGCTTGGGGCACAATCAGCATTTCGCCATCGGCATTGTAGAAGAAGCGATCGGCCATTGAACGATTGCAAGCATACAGATGGATGCCAACGCCGGAGTGCATTGCTGCATCGCCGTTGCCGGCCATTGTGACGATGCCGTCAACAAAGTCGGTGGGTTCGGTGGGCATTGGCAATGGGTCCCAACGGAGCTGGCTTGGCGTGATCGGAACCTCGCTGAACGGCGTGCTCCGGATCAGCCGTTGGTCAATTTGGCGGTACGGTTTATGCACCACCGAAGGGCGGATGCGGTAAAACCAATTCCGTTTGTTCTGGCCACGCGGCGCGGTGAACGGCGTGCCGCTGATCTGCTCGGCATACAGCCCGTAGGGGGGGCGTTGGGGTGAGTTCCGGCCAACAGGCAATGCGCCGGGCAATGCTTCGGTAGCGAACTCGTTTCCGAAGCCGGACATGTACGTCAGCCCGTCGGAGGTCTCCGTTGCATGGCCATTGGCCAGCGCGGTTTCAAGAAGTTCTGGTGAGTTCATGATGGTTTATGTTGATTGTGTTTGAAACCCCGAGGAAAGTATTCCAATTGCGTATTTGATAGTAGCGCTTATCCGGCAATCATCATAACTCATGGGGCTAATTGCAGGTAATACTGGCATCCAGTGATGCTGCTTTTTTGCAGTCGGCATCGGCCCCTTTTGCATCCCCTTTTTGCTGTTTTACAACCCCACGATTGTAGTAAGCAATGGCAAGTGTAGGCTTCAGCGAAATAGCTTTATCGAAATCAGTCAGTGCATTGTCAAGTTTCCCTTTTCCAGCATATTCGGTGCCACGGTAAAAATAGAGTTCGGGGTTTGCTGGATTAAATGAGATTGCCGTAGTAAAATCAATAATCGCGCTATCGGAATTTTTCATTTGTGCATACGCGCTTCCGCGAGCAGAAAATGCTTCAAAAAAACGTGGATTAATGGCGATTGCGCTGCTGAAATCAGCAATCGCTTGGTTGTATTCCTTGTTGTTGATTTTTAAAATCCCACGGTTGTAGTAGGCGGTAGCATCTTTCCCTTTTAGTTCGATTGCTTTGGTTAAATCGGCAATTGCCCCTTTTTCATCCCCCTTCATTGAGCGTATGGTTGAGCGGTTCAGGTAGGCATTAACGTTGCTTGGATTAAGCTCTATTGCCTTTGTGAAATCGGCTAATGCACCCTCCATGTTGCCAGCTTTGTTCCGCAAAACGCCGCGCCCCAGATAGGAATCCGACAATGCAGGTTCGATAGCGATTGCGCTGTCAAGATCGGCGATTGCTCCCTGAATATCCCCTTTTGCAGCGCGGATATTGCTGCGGTTGTTGTAGGCGTTTGCAAACGATGGTGTGATCTGAATCGCTTTGGTAGCGTCGGTTTCTGCGCCAGCAATATCGCCGCGTTTCAATCGGGCATAGCTGCGATTGTTGTACGCCGTGGCGTATTCTGGGCTGATGGCAATGGCTTTGGTATAATCAGCAATCGCGCTGTCGAATTGTTCGCGATCGAAATAAATTCCGGCGCGCCCAAAAAATGCTTGGGGAATATCTTGTTTTAGCCGAATGGAGGTTGATAAATCTGAAAAAGCATCTTTTGCATTTTTATTTTGATAATAGAGCAATCCGCGATTGGCGTATGCTTGAGCAAAATTTGGATCCTCGGCAATCGCCTTTGTGAATTCTTGAATTGCACCAGTAATATCACGGCTGTTTATTTTTTCAACACCCTTGTTGTAGTGCTGCCGCGACAGCTCTTCTTTTGTCTGCCCAACCAACATTGCCGATGGTATGGAACAGAGAAGAACAAGAAAGGCAATGAATTTCTGCTGCTTGGTCATGCGCTTGTTTATCATGATGTAGGTGATAGGCTGTTGTTTCTCTCTGAGTTTACTGCAAATTCATCTGTTGCGGAATTGTCCCATCGGGGATTTCCTCAACTCCGGTTGGTTGCTGGTTGTACAGCGGGATCAGTGTGCTGCACAAGCCAAGCGGAAAAATGGACCCCAGCTTGCTTGGTGGGATATTGAACAGCGGGCCAATCACCGAGGCGTAGTAGCAGGGGAAATTGATGGCATGTTTCAGATTTGCGCCGCCAGCTAAATCGCTTAGGTTCGGTAGGCCGCCATGGATTGCGCCGCCAGCAACCAATCCACCAAACACAAAATGCGCCGATGCTGTGCCGTGGTCTGTCCCACCACCGTTTTGGCGCACGCGGCGGCCAAACTCGCTGTAGGTCATCCCCACCACACGCTCCAGAATGCCAAGTTGCCCCAAATCTTGCATAAATGCTGCAATCGCTTCGCTGAGTTCTTTCAGCAATTCTGCCTGGCGCGTAAGCTGGTTTGCGTGGGTGTCGAACCCGCCAAGTTTCACCATGAAGACACGGGTTTGCAATCCGCCAGCAATCAGCCGGGCAATGATTGCCAGCGATGCCGCCAGCGCGCTTTCGGCGGGATAGGTTGCCTTGTTGGTCGCTTTTTCGGCTGCCCGCCGGATGGATTCCGAATAATCCAACGCCTGGTTCCCGATGGAGGCAATGTAGTTGAACTCGCGCCCTGATTTCGTATCGGGCCCTTGCTCATCATCGGCCGCAGGACCGCCATTTACCAGCGCGTAAAATTCTGCCGGATCGGTCAGCGAAATTGCCATCGAGCCGCTGCTGCTGGAAAAAATGGAGCTAACTGCCGCACTGATCTGCACTGCTGGCGGATCCTTCGGGAGGATGTCTGGATAGTCCGGGAATTCTTCTGCCAAAAATCTTCCCACCCAACCAGTTTGCAGCCGCTGGCTGAAGTCGGCGATTGATGCTGTGTTCCAATTTTCAGTCCCTTCAAAATGGCTGAAGGAGTTCCGCTCGTAGCCAACGTTGTCAAGAATTGCCATTCGGCCATCGTTGAACATCTGCTGCATTCCGGACATGGCCGGGTGGAGCCGCAGCAGCGGGTTCCCATCCAGCGGAAGCGCGGTTTCCTTGGCAATGCCGATGTTGGGGCGGAAGGCGTAGTAGTTGCTGTCATCCACCGGAATCAGGGTGTTCAGCCCGTCGTTTCCCCCTTCAAGCTGGATAATCACCAATGCTTTATCGCTTTCGGCGGCGGCACGCAGCAGTCGTTCCACCTGCGGGGTGCGGGCCAGCAGCGTGAAGTTCAGCCCGTTCAACGCCAACGGAAGCGTGACGGCTGTGCCAGCTGCTGATTTCAGAAAGGAACGGCGTTTCATTCGTGGCCTGCGTTTGGACTGTGTGAGTTACATCAGCTGGTAGTTGGGGGTTCGCATCACGGTTTTTAGAAGCGCGCGAAGCCGTGTTTCTTTCACTTGCTCGGATGCCCCCGCCCACTCGTACGCGGGCTGCCCTTGCAGCAATGCGTCGCGAAACTTCCCCAACGTTTTTTGGGAGGCGGGATAGGCCAGCAGATGCTGGGCGATATCGGCAGCAAGCTGCTCGGGGTCGTCGGCAAAGCTGGCGAACTGTTTGGCGTAGGCCAGCACGTTCAGCTTGGCTTGGCCGTTGCGGTATATCGGGCCGGTGAAAATTGGGTTCAGCATATCCACAATGTTCGCGGCGGTTCCATCAAGCAATGCGTCGGTGTCGGCGCGGCGTTGCGGAAGGGTGCTGGTGCTGATCCAGGGGCGGTAGAACTGCCAGCCTTGCACCCCCGGCGCAGCAAACAACTCCATCCCCAACTTGGTTGCCCGTATCTGAATTGCCTGCATCAGGTAGTCGAACGGTTCGCCGGTGATGATGGCTGTCCGCAATGCACGGGCTGTTCCAACAAGGTGATCCACCGGGCTTTTAATCTGCGCCGCGATAATCTCCGAATCGTAAAAATGCTGGCTGGAAAGAAGCGTCCGCAGCACGGTGGAAATTTCCCACCCGCTTTGCCGAAACTGCGTTGCTAACGGTGCAATGATATTCTCCTCAACCTCACTGCTGATTGGCGTAACGGGGGTAAGCGGGGCCTCGGTATAAACAAAAAAGCGATAGAGTTTCCGGATCACATACCGTGCGGTTTCTTCTTTTTCAAAAATGATGTTCAGCAATTCCGCAAGCTCGGGCGCGCCTTCAATCCCCCCAGTAATCGTTTTCCCGTACACCGTTTTGTTCTTGATGTCGTGCCCAGTAAGTGCGTTGCAAACCACGCCGGCGTTGTGGTCGCCAAGCCAGTCCCAGCCGGTTAGGGCGCGGGCGGCTTCCACAACGTCTTGCTGGGTGTAGTTTGGGTTGCCGTTGTTGTCGGCAATGCCGATTGTGAACAGCTCCTGAAGTTCGCGGGCGTAGTTCTCTTGCAGGCGGTAGTCGCTTTTGTTGTAGCGTCCATCAAGGAAGTCCAGCATGGCTTTGTCAATCGTGACACGCCGCACCAGCTCCTTAAAATTCCCCAATGAGTATTGCCGAAGCAGTTGGTTGTGCTGATAGATGAATCGCCCATCCTGCACCGCGCCTTCGTTGGTGGCAAAATGGTTGTGCCAGAACAGGGTCATCCGTTCGGTTAGGCTGATTCCGCCGTTCAGCATCAGCCCGCACCACCAGCGGCGCAGCTCGTTGTAGAATACACCAGGATTGATCCCCGTAAAATTCCAGGGGAGGATGCTGGCGTTCAGCCACTCGTTCACAAACCGAGGTGGGCCGGGAAGGTTTTTTGCGGGGGTCAGAAGCTGATCCACCACCGCGCTCATGCTGCTATCCGCAGCCGATTGCAGTTCCTGCACGGTGGGGGCAAGGATTGTCCGCCGCAGCAGGTGGGCGGCGGTTGTGCGATCCCAGGTGCCGGAGTACGGAGCCAGAGAAGGAGCCACCGCAAGGCGTTTGCTTCCGGCAGCTTGGGAAGTGTGATTCCCCCCGGTGAGAAATGATCTGCGATCCATGATGGCGGCAAAATAGGGGAACGGCACTCGTTAGGCAATGGGGTGGGGGGGCGTTGCCGCAATCAGAATTCGGGCCGCTTCCACAATCTGTTGTTCGGTGTTGAACCGCCCAATCCCAAACCGCACCGATGACCGCAGCTTCTGCGCGGTTAGCCCCATTGCTTGCAACACATGGCTTGGCTCCGGTTTCTCCGAGCTGCACGCCGATCCGGTGGAAAACGCTACGCCACGCGCCGCTCCAATCAACGCAGCGGCTTCGATGGTGGGGAAGGAGAGATTGAGGTTTCCGGGAAGGCGCAACTCAGGGTGGATGCGTGGGTCGGGTCCGTTCACCCGAAGCCCGGGTATCTGGTTGGAAAGAAGCGATAACAGAATATCCCGCAGCCGTTGCGTTGCTGCGTGTTCGGTTGCTATCTGGTTTGTAGCAATCCGGACAGCTTCGGCAAAGCCAACAATCCCCGGAACGTTCAGCGTGCCGGAGCGGAACCCGCGCTCGTGTCCGCCGCCGTGCAATTGCGGGGCAAGGTGAACCCGTGGCTTCCGGCGGCGAACAAACAGCGCGCCGCACCCTTTGGGGCCATACAGTTTGTGGGCACTGAAGGAGGCAAGGTCAACGTTCAATTCATCAACATTGAACGGAATTTTCCCGAGCGTTTGGGTTGCGTCGGTGTGGAACAGCACGCGGCGTTGGCGGCAGATCGCACCGATCTGGCGAATCGGTTGCATCGTCCCCGTTTCGTTGTTCCCGTGCATGATGCTGACCAGCACCGTGCGGTCGGTGAAGGCGGATTGAAGCTGATCCAAATTGATGAACCCTTCGGCATCAACCGGAAGGTAGGTGATGGCCGCGCCCTGCTGCTCCAAGTAGCGGCAGCTATCCAGCACCGCGTTGTGTTCGGTGGCGGCGGTGATGATGTGATTTCCAAGGCCCGAATACGCTTGAGCAACCCCTTTGATTGCAAGGTTATCCGACTCGGTCGCCCCGGAAGTGAACACCACCTCCATCGGTTCGGCACCGATTGCTTGGGCAATCTGCTGGCGGGCTTGGTTCACCGCATCGTTGGCAGCCCAGCCGTAGCGGTGGGTGTGGCTTGCCGGGTTTCCAAACTGCTCGGTAAACCAGGGGACCATGGCCGCCAGCACTTGCGGATCCACGGGAGTGGTGGCGTGGTTGTCAAGGTAGATCATGGGAATGTCGAGTGTCGAGTGTCGAATAAAAGAGAATGGAGAATGGAGAATGGAGAATGGAGAATGGAGAATGGAGAATACCTCTTTGCTACTGACCACTGACCACTGACCACTGACCAACTCCCCCGATTCACTATGTTTGCCGTTGTTCAACGTAGCATAATTATAGAGATAGATGCGTCAAGAATTTTCGCAAAACTACACCAAGCCACCGGCAACCGTTCCGTACGTGTTGGTTGGGCTTACTGGCTCGATTGGATCGGGGAAATCGGCGGTGGGGGGGATGATGGAGGCCCAGGGTATCCCGGTGCTTCAGGCCGATGCAATCGCTAAGGAGTTGATGAACAATGATCCAGAATTGCGCCAAGCAATCACCCAACTATTTGGCCCGCAAGCCTACCGCGATGGCCAGCTGAACCGCGCTTGGATTGCACAGCAGATATTCACCAACCCCGATCAGCTTGCGGCCATGAACGCGCTGGTTCACCCGCGAACAATCGCCGAGCAAGGCTGCCGCGCGGTCGCGCTGGCCAACGCCGGAAAGCGGGTTGTGGCCTGCGAAGCCGCGTTGATTTACGAAAGCGGAGGCCAGGAGCGGTTCGACTACATTGTGGTGGTGGATGCCAAGCCGGAACTCCGCTACCAGCGAGCCGCAAGCCGCGATGGAGTTCCCGTTGAAGAGATTCAGCGCCGCGATGCCGCCCAAATCCCAGCCGCAAAAAAAGTGGAGATGGCAGATTTCGTCATCCGCAACGACGGCACGCCGGATGAGCTTCGCCGCAACGCTGAGTTCATCATCATGCTTCTGAAGGGTCTTCCGCCACGAACCGAAATGGAGATTGACGAAGAAGATGGGGAGGGGGAAGATGACGCTCAGGAGCTGCCAACTTAGCGGAGCTTGCAGGCGGTTAATCCAAACCAACGTGAGATGTGGTGGCGGTTGATTGCCACCAGCTTGTAGGCGATAATTTCCAGCAACAGCAGCGGCGGCAGCACGATAAACGGCAATGCCAGCAACGTCCACGGCGGCAGGCTTAGCAGAAACCAGTTCACCCCAAACGCTCCGCCGTAGCTTCTCCCCGATTTGGTGATGACATACAGCCGCTTGGAACAATCTTCGTAGGTGATGCCGTAGTTCTTCAGCTCCGCTTCACTGTGTTGGAAGTATGGCTCGATTCGGTAGGCTCCGTTGCGGTCAATCTTGGGGCAAATGTTGGTTGCAAGCCACGTGCAGATTCCGCAATCGCCATCGAACAACAAGTGATGCTTTCCGTCGTGGTGAATCATGCGATTCGTACTCCTGTCCTAACGATAATTTCCGATCCTTCGGCCATGAATGCCGAACATGGAGGGCCGCTTACTGCCTGGGCAAGTTGCGCTCCGTACAGTTGTTCGGCATCGCACACAAGCTGCGAACTGGGGCAGGCTCGTACCATCCAGCGGGGGTGTTCCACCTGGTACTCTGCGGTTCCTCCATCCCGTTGGCGTGCATATCCCCAGTAGTGTTCGGTGATAAATTCTTCTTCGGATCCATCGGCGATTGGCTGGGGCGGGCCGCTGGTTTGCACGGCGATGCTGTTCCAGTGTTCGTTCGGTTTCCAGCCGTACTCAACGCTTCCGTTGATTGCCACCATCGCGCCATTCATCTGCAACCGGTTCCGCATCGGCATTGCCACGTAACGTTCGTTGTAGAACAGCCGTGCGGCGGTTGCAATCGCCCAGCGGGGGACAATTTCCTTGATAAACACCACACCCCGCCGGACTTCCCCGCCAACCACACGCCGCACGTAGAACCGCAAGTTCACCTCCTCAAAATTCCGGTGGAAGGGGATCGGCAGGCCCATCACTTTTGTTTCCAAAAACAGAAAGCCGACCATGCTGATGTAGATTCGCCCGTTCCAGGCATCCAGCTCGGTTCCTTTTGGGACCAATGGCAGGAGGATTGCGGGATCCACCAAATAATTCAGCATCACCAAATGCCGCCACTGGCCGGTTAGGAAGATTGAGGGGTGGGGCATAGAGTAGAAGTTGGTTTCTGAGAAGAAGTAGCGTGTCTGAATCTAATGAAAAAACGGAGGCATCTATCTTTTGCCTGCATCGCACCCCCACTGTGACAGTGTGCGATGACCCCCGCTCAATTTTTCGCGAACTCTTGCACCGCCAACGCTCATTCGCTATGTTGCGCCCCGCTTGTTCCGAATCAGCGGGATAGATATTGCCAATGAAGGACTTCCAGATCAAAAAACTCTACTATTCCATCAGCGAAGTCAGCAAGATGGTGGGATTGGAACAGTACGTCCTTCGCTATTGGGAGTCGGAGTTCGAGCAGTTGCGCCCCCAGAAAAACCGTGCGGGAAATCGGGTTTACACCAACAAGGAGATCGAGCTGGTAAGGCTCATCAAAAAGTTGACCCGCGAACACCGCTACACTATCGAAGGGGCGCGCCAGATTCTGGAGACGATGGACTTGGAAGCGATCCTGGCCCCAGCCGCCGATGGTGAAACTACGGAGTTCACAATTCCAGGGGCCGAACCAGGGATCAATCCCAGAGCTGAGATTCCGGCAACTCCAGCCGAATCCACCAGCCAAGCTCCGCCGCCGGACGATCTTCGTCGCGACTTGCAGGCAATCCGTGGCGCGTTGGTGCAGATACTGAACGTGCTGGATTCCGCGCCAGACCAGAACATAGCGGCAAACTGAAGGGTAGCAGCAAAGGGGAAAGTAGAACAGAGGCACTGTCAAACATCATAATTCGGCGTGTAGCGCAGCCCGGTAGCGCACCACTTTGGGGTAGTGGGGGTCGTGGGTTCAAATCCCGCCACGCCGACTCCAGAAAGCCTGCAACAGCAGGCTTTCGCTGTTTTTAGGATCAAATCACCGTTTTCTTTTCCAATCTCTTCCAGTTCGTTCCAAACTTTTTGCGACTGTACCGCGCTAAAACCGCGCTAAAACCGCACTATTTTTCAGTGATGCGTATCCCTGTTCGCTATTTCGTTCGCTCGATGATCCGTTCGATCTCCCGTAGTGCATCGGGTGCAGCCTGTGTGGTGCTGTAGTGCGCTGCGTTCACCTTCGCTGAGTGCCCAAGCAATTTTTTGCGAAGGTCTTCATGCCATCCGTAACCATCGCGCCATAAAACGTTGGCACTGGCACGCCAACACTTGCTGGTTTTGGTGTGGCCAGCCTCGGTACGTAGTAGCCCCAGAGCGTCCCGACACTCTTTCAACTTCAACCGTATCTTTGTCCCGCTTCGCCACGGAAATAGCCATCCTTCAGCATCGGCATTGCGTACCAGCCGCTCAATCAAATCGGTCAGCCCTGGGATCAACTCCGGTTGGTTCGGTCGGTGGATCGGGAAGTGACGCAGCCCCAGCTTGTTGATCTTTGTCTTCTTGCTGTGGATCACCATCACTGTTGCTCCGCCAGCAACCTTCGCATAGTGGCTCGCTTTCATCCGGAGTGCATCGCCCGATCGCAACCCCATCATAAACGTGATTCGCACGTAATCGGCAAGTTCGTAGTACCGAGCCTCTTCCAACCACTTCACCTGCCGCGCAACTTCTTCTGGTGTGTCCACAATGGTATCGCTCTCTGGGTCATTGTACCCTCGGTCAATGCCGATTACGTCCATGGGATCACGGTCCAGCATCTCTTCTCGGACTAACCAGCGGGTGAAGTTGTGGAGCTTGTACTGCACTTTCTTCGCATTAGCTTGGGCGAGTGTGCAGACTTCCTTCTTCGCTTTGATCCGATCTTTTAGCCCCTTGTAGGTGACGGGGATGTCATCAAAGGGAACTCCGTAAACATCTTTCCCACCGGTCAGATAGTTCTTCCATGCTTGGCGGTATCGGCTGCGGATATCCTTCGGGATGGTGTCAATCTTGATCTCCGCTTCAAACTGCTTAATGGCAGCATGAAGAGTAGTTCGTTTTTGTGGCCGGAAGTCATCATCGGTGGTGGGGTTTATGTACTGTTGCGCCCAAGATTGCAGTAGTTGCATGGCCGTATCATAGGCCCAGCGTTGATCCTTCGACACCCGCAGGGACCCGATCTTGCTCACCTTTGCACCATCGTCTTCAGGCCATCGAACGCCTGTGGAGCGGGGCTGCTTGTTTCCGATACGCATGTAGATCCACGAGTTTGTGGATTTCGGTTGATGGCGCACCCACAGCACGCCCAGCCCTAACGGGTTGCGCCAACGAAGTTTTGGATTGTCAGACATGGTAGTGTCAATGATTGATAAAAAAAACACACCATAACAACCTATACTTAGGTGTATCTTTATCTGGTATGAAAAAGCGATATCCAAGAATTTACTCCTTGGGCTACCAAGGGATAACCATTGATCAATATGTTGAAGCCTTAATAAGCCACAACATTGAAATTGTGATTGACGTCAGGGAAACCCCTTGGAGCTATAAAGCTGGCTTTAGCCGTAAGCCATTAAATCAGGCATTAATGGATGCGGGAATTACCTATGTACATCTCCGATCTGCAGGGAACCCAAAAGAAAATCGTCGGACAGCGCAAAGCGTAACCGAATGCCTATCACGGTATCAAGAACACCTTGCAAATAACCCTGCTTGCTTGAATGATATAGTTGATATTATTGAATCCACAAAAGGGGGAGTCTGTCTGACTTGTTATGAATATCATCCAAACGAATGCCATCGCTCCATTATCATCGATGCCTTAAAACAAGTCAATCCGAAGTTAAAAGAGATACATCTATCATATAGCGGCATTATAGATCAAGTAATAACTGCTTCGGTTGGCTCGGTGGATGCTTAGGATACCATAATCCAACGATCATAAATCTATTCGGGTGCTGATGTAGGTTCCCAAGAAAAAAATGTGTGTCATATTTATCTAAGGTAGTTATGTCAATGACTTTCTGTCTTGCTATTTCATCTCCTCGTTTGCGTTGTAATTCAACCACCTCCCAATCTATTATCTGCATTAAGTGCTTTTTGCAGTGAGGATCATGGCAAAGCCAATGAACACGAATGCGGCTTTGTATGTACTGCAAGTTCTTTACTGCACGCTGATCTTCATCAGATAATTTGTTGAACTCATACCAAAGGTCTGTTTGAAGTAGGGAACTATTTACCCGTTGTTCTTTATCGAAATATCTATCTCTGTCAGCTTCTGGACGTCGGTAAATTTCAACATTGAGAACTTCCCTAGGCTTTATTACAGCAATAGATGTTCTGTGGTTTTTTTGGACGTTATCAAGCCCATTGCAGTACGTTCTAAATTGCCAATTAAGATTCTTGAATATCCATTGCTGTCTACTATGCCAAAAGTTTTGCGTTGATAATACTTCACCTTCGATTTTAATTGATGCCGGATCAATTTCATAAGATTCAGGACGGGTGTCCTTTGTGCTTTTGCAGACCCGCGCACGAATCCATTGATATTTGTGGAACTGAATTTCTGGGTTTAGATACCGAAATGGTATCGGATATATTCTTATGAATTGCCCCTCTTCGTCAACTGCACCAGTGCAGACGCACTCCAAGTATTTTTTACTTTTTTCTGGATAGGTTTTGCCCCAGATCAATAAGCGTTTCTCTTCATACTTATTCATCAGCTAACTTGGTTTTATGAGTATTAACCCGCGCATTCCTTACTCCTTTTCCGCGCAATCGCATCATGGATGTCGGCCTCGGTTAGCCCTATCTCTCCATCGCTGATGATGAGTCCCGGTCGCGTCCCCGGCATCTCCATATCCCCGTCAGCCACCAGTTAGCGTTCAGCCCCAACCGCACCCACCGCTCTACGATGTCAGGGCCGGGGCTTCTGCGACCAGAGGTGTAGTCGTTGAGTTGCGATGTCCCCATTCCCGACGCTTTCGCGCAGTTGGTTTCACTGCCGAACTTTTTTATTGCCCACTGCTTCAATCTCACCGATCTATTCACAGCAATCGCGATTTGTCTTAGGTTCGGAACTGCTTCCCCTTCAGCATCTCCACCTCCCCCCGCAACTGCACCAGCTCCTTCATCAAATCATCCATTACCCGCACATCCTTGCACACGATTATCACTACCCCCAAGACGTTCCACTGGCAGTCGGGAGCCAATTCCGTGAGTATCCCATCGCTCTCGCCTTGTAATCGCAATCCGGTCCATGATATTCCCCCGAAAAAGTGGATAGGGAGTTAGGAGGGTGAGGCGTGGCGGCGTTCGAACTCGGCTGGTGTTTCGTAGCCAAGCGTTGAATGCCGCCGCCGTTGGTTGTAAAAGACCTCAATGTA
>JADZEY010000102.1 GCA_020850315.1 Armatimonadota bacterium
CCAGCTACTCCAGCTATCGCTACTCGCTTGCGTCGAACTCTTCCCAGTCGGTGCTTGGTGGCTACTGGCTTGCGGGGGGGAATGTGGCCTACCAGTTCGCGATTGGGTCGCTGCGGTGGGTGGCCACTGTCCGGGTGGAGAACCTGTTCGATGCCGATTATCGGGTAATCCGCAACTACCCGATGCCCGGGCGAAGTTTCCGGCTGGGGATGGAGTGCAGGGTGAGGTGAGCGGGTGCTGTTTTGAAGCGGAGTGAACCAGCAACGTGGGTGTGGCGGCCACAGCTTCCCAGCCACAAACCCAATAACAACACAAACGCTATGAAACTGAAACCTGGATATAAACAAACTGAGGTCGGGGTGATTCCGGAGGGGTGGGAGGTGAGGAGGTTGAGGGATGTGGCTGTAATCGCTACTGGAAATACACCTCCAACAAATGATATGACTAATTACGGTGATGAATTTCTTTTCGTAAGTCCAGCAGATTTAGGAGAAACCAAGGATATTACACGAACGGAAAAATTGCTTTCAAAGAAAGGATTTTCAATTGCACGACGATTTCCTAAAAACTCTATTCTTGTTGTTTGTATCGGTTCGACAATTGGGAAATGCGGAATTGCTTCAGTTGATCTGACCGCTAACCAACAAATCAATGCTATTTTTCCATCAGCCTCTTTTTCTTGTGATTACCTCTATTATGCAGTTAGTGCTGCTGCTCAGAAAATCAAATTTCTTGCAGGAGAACAAGCTGTTCCACTAGTAAATAAATCACAGTTTGCTGAAACTTGTGTGGCTTTCCCCCCCCTCCCCGAACAACACACCATTGCCGAAGCCTTAAGTGACATGGATGCGTTGCTTACGGGGCTGGAGAAATTAATCGCCAAAAAACGCGCCCTGAAACAAGCCGCCATGCAGCAACTCCTAACCGGAACAACCCGCCTTCCAGGGTTTCGGGGGGAGTGGGAGGTGAAAAAATTTGATGATGTTTTAGTACGGTTGAATGTTAAACAGCACCAAATTCAGGCCTCTGACTATCAACCAATAGGAGAATGCCCTGTGGTGGATCAAGGACAATCTACTATTGCTGGATTCTCCGATAGAGTAGATAAAAAAATGCGTTGCCCTGATGGTGGAGTAATTGTTTTTGGAGATCATACATGCCTTGTGAAATTCATTGATTTTGATTTTTTAGTTGGTGCGGATGGCACGCAAGTAATTCGAAGCAGGGTTATGCAGAACACTATGTTTTATGCTTTTCAACTTCAGTATCGTGGCATTGAACCTACAGGATATAATCGCCATTTTAAGCTCCTGCAAGAGCATACTTTTTTAGTCCCCCCCCTCCCCGAACAACACGCCATCGCCGAAATTCTCAGCGACATGGATGCGGAGATAGAAGCGTTGGAATTGCAGCGAAAAAAAACGGTAGGGGTGAAGCAGGGGATGATGCAGGAATTATTAACCGGGCGGGTGAGGTTGGTGTAGCGGCCAGCGGCGCGCATCCTCTTAGCCCCGAATCGGGCGGCAGATCATAGCCCAGCGGCAACGCCCCGGGTGTGCGGCACACACGCCACAGTTCTACATCCATTCCCCGCCATTGCAACGCATCATTTCCCAATTTCCCAATGACAATCATTGCCGATGAAAATATCCCCTTTGCCAGCGCGGCGTTTGGGCAGTTTGGGGCGGTGCGGCTGCTTCCGGGCCGCCAGATTAGCCACGGCGATCTGCGCGATGCCGACGCGCTGATTGTCCGCTCGGTGACGCAGGTCAACAGCGGGTTGCTGGGGGGAACTCCGGTGCGGTTTGTGGGGACCGCCACCATCGGAACCGAACATCTGCAGCACGATTGGCTACGCCAGCAAGGACTCACCGTTGCCGATGCCGCCGGCTGCAACTCCCGCTCTGTTGCCGAATATCTTCTGGCCGCGCTGTTGCGGCTGCGGCGGTTGGGGCGGCTTTCCATCCCCGGCGGAACGCTTGGGATCATTGGCATGGGGAGGATTGGAACATTGGTTGCGGACATGGCCGCCATTCTGGGGCTGCGGGTGGTTCCGCACGACCCTCCCCGCGCCGAACGTGAGCGGTTCCAATCGGCCACGCTGGCCCAGGCGTTGGGGTGCGATGCCGTCACGCTGCACGTGCCGTTGGTAAGCAACGGGGATCATCCCACGGTCCACCTGCTGGAGGCTTCCCGGCTTGCGATGCTGCAACCCGGAAGCACGCTTATCAACACCGCACGCGGGGCCGTGGTGGAGTTACCGGAATTGGTTGCCGGACTGCATCAGGGGCTGTTCCATGCGATTGTTGACGTTTGGGAGGGCGAGCCGGAAATCCCTGTTGCGTTGGCGCGGGATTCCACCATCATCACACCGCACATTGCCGGATACTCGCTGGAGGGGAAGCTGCGCGGGACCCAGATGATGGCCGACGCGCTGGCCAAGTTCGTTGGGACCGCAAACAACTGGACGATGGAGGAACACCTTCCCCCGCCCCCCGAACCGATTGTGCTGTTGGAGCCGAGGGCCGGGATGGATGCGGTGGAGCAAGCCGTGCGGAAAGCGTTCGACATCTGCGTTGATGACGCGGCAATCCGTGCGGTGATGGGGGCAGGGGCAACCGAACGCCGCAACCAGTTCGATGCGTTGCGGAAGGGTTATCGGGCGCGGCGTGAGTTCACCGCGTTCACCGTTACCGGGGCCCCGGCAACCACCGCTGGATTGCTTGCTTCGCTCGGGTTTGGGGTGGGCTGAGTGCATTCCCCCCGGCAGCATTCATCAATGTTGATGCGGCAGTGCTGGCATTGGCCGTGGCCATGCACCCACACCACCACCGTGGGGAGCGAGCAGAATGGGCAGATGCGGGAAGGAATGTCGGGCATATTCATACTGGGTTGGGAAGCAGTGGCAATGAATCAGTGACTTTACGCAAAGGTCAGTGGCCAGTTGTCAGTTGTCAGTGGCCAGTTGTCAGTTGTCAGTGGTCAGTTGCAAAGAGGGTCATTGGTCATTGGTCATTAGTCACTCACCTTACGCAGAGTCCATCCCCCGTGATTGCCCCGAAGGGTCGGGGTCTTCGACAAGGAGTCTTCGACGAAGCACCGCGAAGCAGCGGCGCAAGCCCATCTCGCGGATTTTCGGAGAGTATCGGACACGTTGCCAATGGCTTTGCGTAAGGTCAGTAACTAACTCACCTTACGCAGATGAAGCCTTGCTGGTCGGTCGCTTGCTTCGATGCTCTTCTTCTCTTCGGCTTTGGCTCCCTCTCCCACCCGACCAATGGAGTGGAAGCAGTAGCATCACCTGTTTGGGAGAGGGCTGGGGTGAGGGCAGGCAGCGAACGAGGGCAACAGAGAACGATTGCCCGTTCAGTGGCTCCACTCATACTTCGACGGGCTCAGCATGAGCGGAGGTGAGGTTCGGTGGGAAGCCGAATGAGCGGAGGTGAGATTCGGTGGGATACCGCTCACTTTTCCTTTTTCGGTTTTGGCTCCCTCTCCCAGCGGACGAATGGAGTGGAAGCAGTAGCATCACCTGTTTGGGAGAGGGCTGGGGTGAGGGCAGGCAGCGAACGAGGGCAACAGAGAACGATTGCCCGTTCAGTGGCTCCACTCATACCCTTCGACAGGCTCAGGACAGGCTTCGACGGGCTCAGCATGAGCGGAGGTGAGGTTCGGTGGGAAGCCGCTCACTTTTCCTTTTTCGGTTTTGGCTCCCTCTCCCAGCCGACGAATGAAGTGGAAGCAGTAGCATCACCCGCTTGGGAGAGGGCTGGGGTGAGGGCAGGCAGCGAACGAGGGCAGGTGCGTAAGGTCAGTTAATCAATCCAACATACCAATTCCCGGCGGGGCAAGCGGAAGGCTTGCTGTTAGCTAACTTTTTCTTCAATTCCTGTGTTAGTACAGTGGCCGGTTTTTCTGCTTTTTTTTGAATGCCCCCTGCCGCAATCCATTTGCGATGGCTGCGCGCCAGATTGGTTGCGCGGTTTTTTGCTTTCATCATGCACATCATCCGTATTCCACGTCCCACATATTCACAGGAGACTTGACCAATGAACAGACACCGTACACCGTTGCTACTGCTTGCACTGATGACAACCGCGTTGACAACCGCAGTTGCGCAAGCGCAAATCCCACAAACCATCAGCTATCAAGGGCTGATAACCGACGGAGCCACGCCCGTTGCCGATGGCCCCCACAGCGTCACCTTCCGGCTGTTCGATGCAGCAACCGGCGGGAACAAGGTCTGGGAGGAATCGCAGACGATCACCACAAAAGCCGGGTTGTTCAACGCGCAGCTGGGCGCATCTACCCCGCTTGACATCTCTTTTTCCGCGCCGTTATTTCTGGATATCACCATTGCGGGAAACGCCTTGCAGCCGCGAACCCCGCTGGCCACCTCACCCTACGCGTTCATGGCCCGCCTTGCCGATCAGGTTCCGAACGGAAGCATCACCACCGCCAAACTAAGCAGCAGTGGCGGGCAAGATGGGCAGGTGCTGACCAACACACCAACCGGGGTGGAGTGGCGCACGCCAACCACCGGCGGCGGCGGGGGAGCATTGACAGCAGGGGATGGGATCACCATCAGCGGAGGGAAAATTTCGATTGCTGAGAAGGGCGTTGCCGCCAACATGATTGCCAACGGAGCCGTGACGCAGGAGAAGCTGGCGGCTGACATGGTAGCAATCCCAAAAGGGACGGCAGGGGGAGATTTAGCGGGGGAATATCCCAACCCCACAGTGGCCGCCGGATCCATCACCACCGATAAGTTTGCGGTTGGAGCGGTGAACTCCGCAGCGATTGAGGATGGCACAATTCAAGGAGCCGACATTGACCAAGCCGCAGGGTTGTTGATTGGGCAGCTTCATGTGAAAGGGGATCTGCAGGTGGGGACTGCACCCGCAGTTGGGCCACGCCTTTCGGTGCAGGGGAGCACCGCAAACAGCGGCGCGGCAGCGCTTGGGGTGACAAACAGCACCGGAAGCAACCTGCTGTACGTCCGCAACGATGGGAACATTGGGGTCGGGACTAACGCGCCAACAGCAGCGCTGGATATTGCCAGCCCGGGGATTGCTTTGGCGATCACCACTGGGGTAGCGGTGGTTTCCACAACCACGATTCCGGCGGGGGCAAACATTGTCCTGACACCGTCGGCAATGGTGGTGCAAGTGGCAAACGATGGCTTGGCTCTGCCGAACAACACCATCCTTCCGGCAGGTGTTCCGGGGCAAATCCTCATCATCCTGAACGACGACGTGCAGCCACTGGTTGGTGCCGTTACCATCAACCCTGGCCAAGCAAGGATGTACCTGTTCATGCCGCCAGCATGGCGAGTGATTAACTGACTTTACGGAAAGCCAAGGTCAGTGGTCAGTTGCAAAGAGGGTCATTAGTCATTGGTCATTAGTCAGTTGCAAAGAGGGTCATTGGTCATTCGTCACTCACCGTAGGCAGAATTTGGATAGTGAAGACTTGCTGGCTCGGTGGCTTGCTTCGATGCTCTTCTTCTGTTCGGCTTTGGCTCCCTCTCCCGCCCGACCAATGGAGTGGAAGCAGTAGCATCACCTGTTTGGGAGATGGCGTGCCGATAGGATCGGCATCTTCGAGGGGTGAGGGCAGGCAGCGAACGAGGGCAGGTGCGTACGGTGAGTGAGTAACTAAACATGGATGCAAAAAAAACGTGAGGGCCTTACCAGCAGTAAGGTCCTCACGTTTTTCTTTTTGCCAAGTTGGTGGGCTACCAAGCGTAGCCCATAGTAAATCGCATCCAGGGAACAACGCCTGCCTTATCGCTGTACAAACTTAATCCGGGTATCGGTTTGGTCGTTGCACCCATCTGCAAGTCCCCGCCAAAAACAATCTCCGTAGCAAGATCATCCCAGGGATACCAATGCCACCCCAGCGCGGCCCCGATGGTGATTGGGTTGCTTGTTCGTTCCTCCAGTGTTCCGCTTACGTCGGTGTAATCTTGGTAGTTGACGTGATGGTAGGAGATGTTCCCCACAAAGTGAAATCCCCGGAACATCTTGGCAGTGGCGTAATACCTTCCCTCGATGTTCATGCCGAACCCTGTCACCTTTTCGCTCAGGCCTTCGCCATCCATCAGCGCGGTGGGCGTTTGGATGCCACCGCCAACCGCAACCTTGCTGTTAAGCGCGTACAGATAGGAAACATTGAACATGCTGAAGAACGTGATAGGATTCAGATAGACCATCTGCTGCCGGAGGGTAATGTCTTCGGAATATCCAACCTTTACAACGGTGACGGTCTCTGTTTTGCCCGATGTGGAATCGGTTGTGGCGGTGGTTTCCACGGTGCGCGTTTGCCCGAACATTGCCCCCGAAGCTCCGCCAAATGCTGCCAACGATAGCAATGCCATCAGTGCTGATTTCCAATGCGTTTTCATACTATCCCCTGCGGTTAATGAATGGTTGCGGCCCCTTCTGTTGATCGCTTGACACACCGCCAGGAAAAAGCTAACCACACAGGATTGTTTTTGATCCGAACGCTTCACCACAGCCACAATCGCTTGGTTGCTACGGCTTCTTGGCGATTGATAACCCACACAACGTTCGCAATGTAGAAGCCCGCAGGAACACTCAGTGCCGCGCGCTCTATCACAATCTCCGGCTCCGGATTGGTGATATGCTGGCAGTAGGCCACGCGCCCTGTAATATCAACCAGCTGTATCTGAATGGCCGACACACCAGTGGCAGGGGAAGACAACATGATCCTGCCGTTCGGTTGGTAGCGGATGTTCAGCATCTGGTGGGCTGTTGATGGAACACTGCTGGGTGTTGTGCTGCATTCCCACTCCCCCCGCCACCCCCACGAAACCCCAGTGTCGTTCGACTGAAACGCCAGCGTCATTGCGCCGCTGCGGGCGATGATTGTTCCCGGATTGTTTGCCCCCGTGAACCAGCCAAGCAATGGCGCGGCGGTGTCGCGGCCATCGTAGATGCTTAAGTGGTCGTCGGCCACGCTGAAGGAGGTGAAGGAGAGGGAGAGTTGCTTGGCATCGGCAGGCGCGATTGTGTGGACCCACTGCTCGCGGTTGTAGTAGTTCCCGGTTGGGCCCCCCATGTCGCTCAGTTGCCCGCTGCATGGCGAAGCCGCGCAGGTGGTGAAATTTTCCCGCAGCGCGTCCCACAGCTCGCTCCGTTTGCCATCATATCCCAGTGCCCAGATCCCAATTCCGGCAAGCTGCTTCATCTCCGTTAGCTCGTACTTTTTTCGCAGACTTTCGGCATCGTCGTACCAGCATTGGTGCCAGGTGCTATCAATCTGGTAGGCGTAGTATGGGGTGGAGGAGTGCAGGTCCCACCGCCGCCCGTTGGTGGCAGCGTTTTGCACAGCGTTGGAAAACAGCACTGCCTTCCCGGTTCCCGTTGTTTTTGCCGAGGGCGTGCTGTCGGCGGCGGCCCAGTCGTAGCCGTAGTAGGGAATGCCCAAGCAGAGTTTGCCCGGGGGAACGCCTTTGCTCAGATAGCTGTTGATCGAGCGTGTGACATCGTAGGGACTCCAGAACGCACCGTTGTTTTTTGGGGAAACCGGACCGGTGTTCGGCGCGCCCCCCCAGTGGTAATCGTAGCCCATGATAATCAGCAGATCGGCGCTTGCCGATAGCCCCGCAGGATCCATCACGTTGTTCCAATCCACCGCCGGAACCGCTATCGAGACCTGCGAGCCCGGGATTGCCGTGTGAAACGCCGACGACAACTGCGCAATGAACGCTGTGAAGTTTGCGCGTTGGCTTGCGCCCATCCCCTCGAAGTCAATGTTTACTCCATTCCCCCCGCGCCGCTGCACCACGCTGACCAAGCTATCCACCAATGTTTTCCGCCGCGCCGGATTGCCCAACACTGCGCCGTGGCCGCCGAACAACGTCACGCATAAATTCACCCGCACCCCAGCTTGTTGTGCTTTCGGGATCAGCTCAGTTGTCAGCCAATTCCGGAGGTTGCGGTAGCCGCCGGTGGCGGTGTCAACTTCGTAGGAGAAGTAGGAAATGTCAGAAAGGAGGGAGAGATCGTAATCGTTGTAGGCCGTTCCCATCCAGTAGGGATGCCAGCCAAACACGATCCGCCGAAGCGTGCAGACTTGTGCGCGGAACAACGCAGCGGGGGCGGAAGCCGCGGCATCATATCCATTGAAGGCATCCCACTCCTGCTCCGTCCGTTCCGGAAGCTGGCCGAACTGCTCGGATTGCTGCTGGATGATGCTTGGCTGGGCAAGCAGTGTTGTGGGGGATAGGGCAGCAATCAGTGCCAGCAGAAATCGAAGTTGATGAAGGTTCATGGCATCGGTTACGGATGAAGGAACGCACGAGTGGCATAGAGCGATGACGGTGATGGAATTCCGGCACCACCCCATCATCATCATTGCTCCGACGCGTCGAGGGGTTTCGGCAAAAAACGATAGCACCGAAGCCCCGTCTGCGCCCACAACTACCGCGTCAGAATCACAAACTCCGTCCGGCGGTTTTCGGCGCGGCCGTCGTCGGTGTTGTTGTCGGCAATGGGTTGGCGTTCACCAAATCCGATTGCGGTGATCCGATCTGGCGCGATACCCCGTTTCGCCAGTGCTTCTTTCACTGCATCGGCGCGGCGCTGCGATAGCTTTACGTTGTAGTCGGGGTCGCCAGTGCTGTTGCGGCTGTCGGTGTGGCCCCGCAGCTCAATCGTCAATCGCGGATAGGTTCGCATCAGCGCGTACATGTTATCAATGGCTGGAACGGAGCTGGGCTTGATGGTTGCTTTGTCGAAGTCAAAATTCACGTTCAGCAGTGCTGCCGTGCCGATGTCGGGGGTGTTGTCGAACGCGGCCTGTGCCACCAGGCTATCCTTTCCCAAACAGAGCTTCAGCCGGATGGTGTGAACGCCGTAATCTTGCGGATTGTACTCCACAATGTAGTAGTTCCGCAAGCGGCGATAGATGTCCTCGAAGACGTTCTGAAATTCGTTGGTGCGGTAGATCTGGTAGTAGCTTCCCCCGGTGCGCAAGGCGATGTCTTGCAGGTACGCGCCGTTTACCCCTTGCCCAAAATCCACGGCGCAAATGGTGATGTTGTTCCGCTTGGCCATTGCCACCACTGAGTCTTTATCAATCGTGGAGCTGTTGTCCTGGCCGTCGGTGAACACCACCACGGCGCGGCGGCTGAAGCCTTGTGCGGCCATCACTTGCTCGATCCCGGCAGCAACGCCATTGGCAATTGCTGTTCCGCCACCAAATCCTTCCAACCCGTTTTTCTTCAGCCTTCCCAACAACTCACCCTGGTTTGTGGTGATTGGGGATTCTACTTCGATGTGGTTATCGTAGCGGACAAGGGCCAACCCGTCCTCGCTCCGTTTCTGCCGGATGAACTGCTCGGCTCCGTTTTGTGCTGCCAGTGCGCGGGCATCCCCCATGGATCCGCTGTTGTCCATCACCAACGCAACTGCGTGTGGGTCGCGATCCTGCTCGGTGGCTTCGCGCAGGGCGTATTTGGTGATGGTGCGGGTCTTGCCGTCGAACTCATCCTCGAACCCGCACCACACCGATTTCCATTTCCCATGTATCCCTCCCGTCAGATACGCCCCGGTGGAATCCAGAAGGTGCAGATAGACCCGCACTTTGTTCGGCTGGTTGGCTTCAACACGGGTAAGGCTGAACGCTGGTTTGCGAAGATCGGTGGGGGAAGCCGGGACGGGAGCGATTCGGTTGACGTAAATCGGGGAGTAGCCCGATGGCGGCGTTGCATCAGTTTCTGCCGCTGGCTCACCGATGAACTTCATCTGGTTCATCAACGCCGGGCAACCGCCAAACGCCACCGAAGTTAGCAGCAACACGATAAGCAGGGAGCGTGAGTTGAGCATGATGTTGTTGGATTATGAAGCAGAATTTTAGGAGCGGAGCTTTGCCGTAGATTTCTCTTTTTGCTTCGCGATGACGGAAGGGCGTACACTTCTCTCACTTTTCACCAATCACTTTTCACCTCCAACAACCCTGCCTTAATGCTCCACAACCAGACGAATTCCTGTGGAGATGTTCCCCGCGACCAGACGGCAGTAGTAGGTTCCGGCAGGCATTCCCGAAGCATCCCACATCTGTTGGTTTCTTCCCGCCGGAAGTGCGTTGCCCACCAGACGGGCAACTTCCCGACCCGTGACATCATAGATCAGCAGCAGAACGTTGGCCGGATTGGGGAGGCTGAAGGAGATTGTGGTTAGCCCCGACGTTGGCGTTGGGTGGCAAGCCACCGCAAGAACCCGTGCGGCTTCGTCGGCATCAACCGCAAGCGGTGGTTCGGTAGTGGTGTCGCTGTTGGAGTATGCGGCCAAGTAGCGTGCGGGCTTATCGCCAGCTTGGGTGAACGCGCCGCCAACCACTATCATCTTGTTCCCCTGGGTCAGCGTGGTGACTTCGTTGTTCACACCGCTCCCCAACGCTTCCCAGAAATTTCCGGTGGTGTTGCGGCGGGCAAGGCTTTGGACTACGGGGAAGGTGCCATCGCTGCGTGAACTAAACGTGCCGCCGATAAACAAGCCATCGTTGTTCACTACCAGAGCGTTGATGGTTCCGTCCAGGGTGTCAAGCTCGCCGCCAACTTGTGCCCAGGTTCCATCTTGTGCGTTCCAGCGGTCAATGGTGGTTGCGGGGTCATCCAGTGCCTGCATGGTGACGGCTGTGAACAGTGTGTCCTTTGTGGCGGCAATCGCGCCAATTTGCTCAACAATTCCTTGCCGTAGCGGGGTCCATGTTGTGCCGTCGAATCGGGCAACGGCGTACTTGGTTCCTTCGGTTGTGGCATATCCGCCGGTGACGTACAGGTTGCCGGCAAAGGCCGTCATCCCTTCGGCAGTGAACTGTTCAAACAGCTTGTGGATTCCGCCGCCGGGAATGCTCCATGCCGAGCCGTTCCAGCGCGCAACGCCAACGGCAGTGTCTGCGCCAATCGGAAGGATGAAACTGCCAGCAACGTACAGGTCGTTCCCAACCGCAGCCAGCCTGCCAGCCAGCCCGGGAATCCCCTGGGCCAATGCCCCCCATTCTCCCGATGCTTTGTTCCAACGGGCGATGTGCGTTGCTTGTGCGGTTCCGGCTTTCAGGAAACTGCCGCCAACGTAGATGTTCCCATCGTTGCCAACCGCGATTGCTGTCACCTGCCGGTCGGTTCCATTGTTTGCTCCTGTTCCCAGCGAGGCCCACGTGGCGGTGCTTTTGTTCCAGCGGACAATGTTCCGTGCGGAAATATCCCCAGCCGTCAGGAATCGCCCGCCGATATACACGTCATCGCCATCCACCGCCACGGCTTGCACGATTCCGGCTCCGCCGCTTAGGCTTGCGCCGGACCCGGCCCATGCGGTTCCGTTCCATTGAGCAAGGTAGCGTGCCTCGCTGGTGCCAGCGGTGACGAATTGGCCAACGGTATAGAGGTTTGCCCCTTGGGTCGCAATTGCGGTTGGGGTGCCATCAAGCCCGCCCGCCACACTGCTCCAAGCGGAACCATTCCAACTGGCAATGCCGCTTGCGGCCACCGCGCCAACGTTCTGGAAATCCCCCGCCACGTACAGCGTTCCCCCCAGATGCGCCATGGCAGTGATGTTTCCATCGGGGCTGTTGTTATCGTTGCCGCCAAGTGCTCCCCATTGTTTTGTTCCCAGATCCCAGACCGCAAGGCCGCGTGCGTCGGCGTTGCCAGCTTGCAGGAAGTAGCCGCCGGCGTACAGCTTTCCGGCGTTCAATGCCAGCGCGGTTATTTCACCATCGGTTCCCGCGCCCAGCGAATCCCAAGCGGAGGCTACGGGATTCCAAACCGCAAGATTGTTCACCAGCACCTCACCCGCTGCACCGATTGCGCCAGCAACGTACAGCTGCTCGCCGCTGACCAGCAGCGCGTTTACCGAACCCTGCACGCCGTTGGTGATTGGGTCATCGCCCAACGTACTCCAAGCATCGGAAGCATTGTTCCAGCGGGCAATGCTGTTTGCATCCTTTCCGCCAGCCTGGAAGAAGTAGCCCCCCACGTACAGGTTCTGCCCGCTTGTGGCAAGTACCCTGACTTCATCAAAGAATGGAGTTCCGATGCCGTTGGCTTCCCCGGCCCCTAAGCGTTTCCACGCGCCACCGCTCCAGCGAGCAATGTTGTTTGCGGAAATTGTTCCCGCCGAGTCGAAGGCACCGGCGGCCACGATTTCGTTCCCAAGAACCGCGATTGCCAGCACCGGACCGGTGGTCCCTTCCCCCAATGCCGACCATGTTTTGGCGGTAGCGTTCCAGCGGGCGATGTTGCGCGCTGGCTGGTTCCCGGCGCGGCTGAATCGCCCCCCCACATAGACATCTTGCCCGCTGACGGCAACCGCAAACACCTGCACAATATCCACGCTGGGATTGCCGAACGGATCGCTCCAGCGTTCGTCGCCCGGCCCCCCCATCAGTTGCGGCGATTCGGCACGGCTGGCAGTGGCCGCGCCCTGGCCGTTGCGGATAAATCGGGGGTTCCCTTCTTGATCCATCAGCAGCTCCCAGCCACGTGCATCGAACACCCCGTGCGATGTGCTATCAAGCCGCAGCGTGCCATCGGGGGATAGTAGCTGCTGGATCGGTTGGGAAGCGGTTGTTTCGGGGTTGGAGTGCTGGGCGTGCAGCGGAACGGTTGTGGCCGATGCTATCAATGCCATCAGCAGTATGCCGAAGCGGAGCAAGTGATGTATTTGGTTGTTCATGAAGTTCTTGTGGCAATCACACATTGGTTGGCAGATGGTTTGGCAAATGATTTCGGAAGGCCAAAGGTACGCCAAGAATGGGGGATGGGGCAAGCCATTGGATCACATTCTGGAGGCAACGCTTTGCATTTGCTAAACTTCCTTACTTTGGGCAGCCAAGATTCCAGTTAGGAATTTCCTGTACCAACTGTTCAACCTTGAGAAACAGAATCCGATGAAATCGTTGATGAACATTGCCGGGGGGGCGATCTCCCTTCTTGCCTTGCTTCTTTGGTTTCCTGCTTCCCCTTGCCACGCCCAAGCAAACGTTTCCACCCGTGATGTTATCACTGGGCTGAATACTCCATGGGAGATTGTTTGGGGCCCCGACAACTGGATCTGGATGACCGAACGACGCGGCGTTATCAGCCGGGTGAACCCGGAAACCGGCGAGCAGGTGGAGTTGGTGAAGATCAACGATGTGTACCAAAGCGGCGAATCGGGATTGCTGGGAATGGCCATGCACCCAAATTTTGCCGACTCACCCTTTGTGTATGTTGCCTACACCTACCTTCAGCAAGGGGATATTTACCAAAAATTGGTTCGCTACTTGTACAACGGCGGGACGCTGGTGAACGCCGAAATTCTTCTGCGCGGAATCCCCGGCAACACCACCCACGACGGCAGCCGCATTGTTATCACCCCCGACCGAAAATTGTTTATGACCACTGGCGATGCCCAAATCCAGAGCGCGCCGCAAAATCGCAACAGCCTAAACGGAAAAATCCTTCGGCTGAATTTGAACGGGGCGGTTCCGTTCGATAATCCATTTTACTCTAGCACCGAACTCTCGCGGTTTGTCTGGACCACCGGCCACCGGAACGCACAGGGGTTGTGGTGGGCCAATGGCCGCCTTTACTCCAGCGAGCATGGCCCCAACACCGACGACGAAATAAACATCATTGAATCCGCAGGAAATTATGGCTGGCCGGATGTTCGCGGCTTCTGTGATAAACCGGACGAATTGCAGTTTTGCGAGGACTCCGTCAACGTGCAGCCGATCCATGCTTGGACCCCAACGGTGGGCGTTGCCGGGATTGATTACTACGCCAGCGACTCCATCCCCGAATGGAAAAACCACCTGCTGGCCGTCACCTTGAAGGAGAGTGATGTGCGGGTGTTGGAGCTGAACAACGACGGAACAAAGATTCTTTCCGAGCAGATTTATTTCGATAACACGTTTGGTCGCTTGCGGGATCTGTGCGTTTCCCCCGATGGCCGCGTTTTTGTCTGCACCAGCAACCGCGACGGGCGCGGAAATGTTCGCCAGGGGGACGACCGCATTGTGGAAATTAAAGGGAGCGGGAAACTGAGCGTGGCCATTGCCAAACCAACAACCGACAATGCCCGCTACAAAGCGGGGCAGGAGATGAAGGTGACGTTCAGCGTGGCGGGGAACTTTATCGAGAGCAATATCTTCACCGTGGAAATTTCCGATGCAAAAGGGGAGTTCGCGTCGCCACGGAGTATTGAATCAGTGGCGCAGAATATCGGAGGGATAATTCCCACTTCTGTCCCGTGCGATTTGCCGCAAGGGAACTACCGCCTGCGGGTTGTCAGCAGCAGCCCGCACGCAGTAAGCCCACCAAGCGAGTTTTTCTCCGTTTCCGAAAAACTGAAAATTGTGTTTGTCAGCAGCGAGGAGATGATCCGAAATGCGGAGGTAGTGCTGTGTGAAGGGGAGACGAAGACGTTCACGGCAATCGGCGGACATAGCCAATACCAGTGGTCAACCGGATCCACCAGCCCCAAGATCGCCCTCAGCAAGCCGGGGCTTTATACACTGATTGCACGCGAAGCTGGCGGCTGTACCGATACCGCCACGATTGTGGCAACCGTGCGCCCCCGCCCGGCCAAGCCAACGCTAACCCGCAACGGCAACGTGATGGTGGCATCAGGGGCCAATGGCGGCTACCAATGGTTGTTGAACGGCGAGCCGATACCGACAGCAACCGGGCAGGTGTATATCGCCACCCGCAAGGGGATATACTCGGTGATGGTCTTCAATGAATTTGGCTGCGGGACGGCATCGGACCCTGTGCAGATTTTAATCAACGATGTTGAATCGCACGATGAAAACAGTGGTAGATACACCCTTACGGCCAAGCCACACAATGGGGAGTTATTGGTGACTCTGTATGCCACGACTTCGGCACAAACAGCGGTGGGGACGATTACCAATATGGATGGGCAAACGATGGATTCTTTTACGTGGCAGTTGCAGGGGGACGGGGAATACTACCGGAGCATCCAACTTCGCGGCATGGCATCGGGCAGGTTCTTTCTATCGGTTCGCGTGGGCGGGCGGATTCTGACCCAACCCTTTACTATTGCTCGGTAGCCCTACCCATCGCGAGCAACAGCTGCGGCTTGCGCGTGCGGCGGCGTGTGGGAAGCCGGCTGGGTAGTGGACAATGGAACCAAGCCAGAAAACTGGTGCAACCAACTATCGTGCAGTAGCCACAGGCCGGATAGCAGGAAAGATATGCTGCCAGATGATGAAAATCGGATCCATTTCTTTCTGCTCATTAGCTGTTTGTGAAGCAGTGATGACGATCACTAAATCATGCTTTGGCACAGCCGCAATCATTTGTCCTCCCCATCCTATTGCCATGTGTGCCGTGATAGTGTCACGGATTCCCACTGATAGCCATTCAGTTGTATGCCACCATTGATAGCCATATCCAGTCACTAACGGATAATTGTACAACGGAACAATCGGCGCGGTTGATTGCTGAACCCAATCACGAGGGATAATTTGCTTGCCATCCCATTCGCCTTCGCGTGTGATAAGCAATCCGAACCTGGCCATTTCCCTAGATGTTAAGAATAGGCCGCTGGCAGCATTCGATAATTTCAGAGTTTCTACACAATATGCGCTGTCAATCCCTATTTGGCTTAGCAAATGTTCATTCGCGTATTCACCGAATTTTCTACCAGAATTTGCAGTAAGGATTGCTGATAATATCATGGAGCACCCACTATTGTAATTAAATACTGTGCTCGGAGTGTCAACCATTGGCTTATTTAAAGCATAAGCAACATCATCTTCGCTATTGATTAATTCAAAAAAATCATTTGTCACTTGCCCTTCGCGTAAGTCATTTTCCACCCAATCCATTCCTGCCGTCATTGTCAGCAGATCACGGATAGTAATCCGCTGCTTTAATGAATCAGCTTGAATTAGTGGGGCGTACTCCGGCAGAGCTTTTTCCAAGGGGGTATCAATCGGCGGAACGTCGCCGTTGTTTTCAGCAATCCCCCAAACCGCACTCAACACACTTTTGGTGACGGAATTGACACCTTCCAATATGAATGTATCAGCAGTATGAAAATACTCTTCAGTAATGATATAGCCATTTTTCACAATCAAAAGGCTTCGGATATTCCCGTAATTCCCATCTTTGATAGCGTTCACCGCCCTCATCAATACAGCACTATCCATCTGATGTAGTTCTGGAGATGCAGTTTTCCATTCTTTTTCAGGCCAATACAAATCTTCTGATCTATCACAAGCGGCAAGTGTGATTATAGTCCATATAACAATAAAAAAATAAAATTTTGTGATGATCATATTTATGACTATTGTTGATAGAGCTTTTGAAATTTCAAAACATTTTACCACAGTGTTTGGACTCACTGGTTATTCTGGATAACGATTACCACGAAAAATATCTATGGATGTATTGTATTGGGCACATCGCAGAACACACTATGCTGCAATCGGTTAATTATTCTTGAAGGGTTGATAACGCTATCCGCTCCTCCCATTGCTCCAATTCCGATGGCGGAAGCATTGCCCCAAACCGCTCAACCAATCGGGTCGCAAAGGTTATCAGCTCCCGTTGCCGTAGCCATTCTAACCATCGGCGTATCCCTTCTTGCGCAGCCGGCATCAGGCGGTGGTGGATTGGATAATCCTGCTCCTGCATCCATTCCACCGCCAGCAGCAACGCCCGAAACTGAAGCAGGTCGGTGGCTTCAATAATCTCCATTTCTATTTTTTCGACCACCTCGGACTCCAGCTGTGGGGTAAGCTGCGCCGAAGCAAAAACATCGGCAATCACCCCGTACGGGTCGTTGGGTTCCGGCACGGGCGGCTCCAGTTGCCGGATTCGTTCGGCATCGTGATGCGCTGCGGCAAAGTACCGAAGCACTTTCTTGTTGAGCTGCCTCTGAGCTTCTGGAAAGAACTTCTCCACGTCCGATACCTGCTCGATATTGAAAGCAAAGACCAACGTTGTGGCAATAGCAGTGAGCGCACCCATGATGGAGAAATCGGGGGGGGCATCCCTTAACTCTTCTTGGGCCTGTTGGATAATGGTTTCCATCGGCTTGCCCACCATCCCCAGCCCCAGCACCAGCGTCCCCACCGCGCTGATGCGGTGGACGTGTAGCTGATGCCGTCGCATTTTTGGCAGCAATTCTTTCAGGATTTCCAACCCTTTGCTGGCCTGGCCCTGCACCACCAACAGATGCGCCTTTGAAGAAAGCAGTGCCGTCGAAAGTGGGCTAACCGCCTCCAACGCCGTAAGCCACTGCACGTGCTTTGCGAACTCGGCCGATGAGCGACGCAGAAGCAACACAAACGGCAAGGTCTCGGTGTATTCCTCAAGTTCCACCGGGTTCTGCAAATCCAGCGATTCCAGCATTGCCTCCAGATGCTGCGCGGTCCAGTGGATTACCCCATAATGGCGGCATCGCCGCCCCAACACCATCAAGGCAACAAGCGTAATCTTGAATCCGGTTGGATGCGGTTCGCCGGAATGCTCCTGGTGCCACTGCTGGGCCGCAGCAAAAAGCTCCTCTACCGTTTCCAGCAACAACGTGGGTTGCTGGAAAGCAATGTTCCGCCCCAATGCGGATTTGCAAGCAAGGCGATAATGGGCCAACCCGGGCGGAAGCGGCGGGGTGGTAAGCTGTTGGAGCCTATCAAGTTGCTGGCCGTAGGCCGGAAGATCGGGGAGGCCTGAGCTATGCTCCATTTGCAACATCACCAGCAAGATTCGCGCCTCAATCAATGCCTCGTCGTTATCCTGCGGTGCAATTGCATCAAGGGCTTGCATCAGATGCTCGGCAGCAGCTAACAGCGGCGGGGCAAGCACCCAATCATCGGAAGTAAACATTGCTCCTGTGTAGGAGTAGATTCCCTGCAATGCTTTCAACAGCAATTCCTTGCTGAAACACTCTAGATCGGTGGCCGCAGCAAGCAGGGAAAAAGGGAGGGTGGAGTAGATCGGTAGTTCGGCGGCCATCACCCGCAACAGCATTTCGGTATCGGGGCGTGCTTGGCCAAGAATCTCGCGGTGCATCATCGTATGGCTAAACGATAGCAAGGGGGCCACCGAAGTTTTTGCAGAGATCAGCGAGGTATGCACCGAAGGAGCAACCGCTACAAGGCCACGCTGCTGGAGTTCCTCGATCAAGGTTTCGGCATTGGGAACCGCAAGCCGCGCCGCTTCAATCGGGAACACCTCGCCCAGTGTTGCCAGCGTTCGCAAGCATTGCAGCATTGGTGCTGGAAGGTGCAGGGTCATAGCATCGGAAATCGAACGGAGGCTATCCATCAACGACTGCTGAAGGGGAAGCAGTTGCACCGTAACAGCCACCCGCTCCGGTAGCATGGTGGCCTGGATAGCGTTGTTGCTTAACGCGCGCAGCAACCCCGAACGGATCACCAACGGATTGCCCTGTGTGGCCGTAGCAATCGCATCAATCACCGTATGGTTTGGGCGTTCGGCAAACAGTCGGTGCCACAGCGCGACGATATCCCCTGCCTGCAATCCGTTCAGCACGATGGTGGTATCAATCAATCCATCCAATGCCGCCATCCCCCCGGCGGGTAGTGGGCGCGTCACACACAGCACCAGCAGCCCAACCGTGCGAAGCTCGCGCAGTAGCAATGCCAGTTGCTGTATTCCCTCCTCCTTCAACAGATGGATATCCTCCAGCACCAACACCAACTGGGTGGCCGATGCAATGGCCGGGATACCCTCGGCTACATCATGGGGCGTGCGCCAAGCAATCGGCCTGCGCGGAACGCCGTGGCCGCTGGCGGCGGTGTGCCCAATGGCATGGTCAAGCGAGCGGGAAATCGCCCGCACCAGCGAGGTGGAGGAGTTAGGGGTAAATCGGGTATGGGCCAGCGTACACTCCTCCGGAAACTGGCGGATAAACTGATTCAGCAGCGTGCTTTTGCCAACGCCAGCTTCCCCCACAATTAATCCCACCTGCAACCGCTGTTGGTGTTTACCGGATTGCCAACAGCGGTGCAGCTCCGCAAGCTGGGCATCGCGCCCAACAAACGGCAGCTTCGCATGATGAACGAGGTTTGCTAATGGAGTTTGATGCATATAAGGGTTAATCAATAGGACTCTCTCTCTCCTTCGCGCCCTCTGCGTGGCTTCACTCCGCGCCCTCTGCGTGAACTCTTCATTACCGGACAGCCCGCGCCGTGCTATCCTTCCAAATACAGCTCCCCCCCCATCTCCACAAACTCCTTCGCTTTTTCTTCCATGCCGGCCTCTATCGCTTCGGCTTCGGCTATGCCGTGCGTTTGGGCGTACTGGCGGACATCCTGGGTGATCTTCATCGAGCAGAAATGCGGGCCGCACATGGAGCAAAAATGGGCAACTTTTGCGGAGTCCTTCGGGAGCGTTTCGTCGTGGAACTCGACGGCGCGTTCGGGGTCCAGCCCCAGGTTGAACTGATCCTCCCAACGGAACTCGAACCGCGCCTTGCTGAGCGCGTTGTCGCGGATTTGCGCGCCAGGATGCCCCTTGGCCAAATCGGCTGCGTGGGCGGCAATCTTGTAGGCGATAATCCCCTCGCGGACATCCTGCTTGTTCGGCAGCCCCAGATGCTCCTTCGGCGTGACGTAGCAAAGCATCGCCGTGCCGAACCATCCAATCATCGCCGCGCCAATCGCGCTGGTGATGTGGTCGTAGCCGGGGGCAATGTCGGTGGTAAGCGGCCCAAGCGTGTAGAACGGAGCTTCGTGGCACACCTCCAACTGCCGCTCCATGTTCTCCTTAATCATGTGCATCGGCACGTGGCCGGGGCCTTCGATCATCACTTGGCAGTCATGCTCCCACGCGATTTTTGTTAGCTCGCCCAGCGTCTCAAGCTCGGCAAACTGTGCTGCGTCGTTTGCGTCGGCGATGCTTCCCGGACGCAAGCCATCGCCCAGCGAGAAACTGACATCGTAGGCTTTCATGATCTGGCAGATTTCATCAAAGTGAGTATAAAGGAAGCTCTCCTTGTGATGCGCCAAACACCATTTTGCCATGATGGAGCCACCCCGCGAGACAATCCCCGTCACCCGGCGCGCGGTCAGCGGAACGTAGCGAAGCAGCACCCCCGCATGGATGGTGAAATAATCCACGCCTTGCTCGGCTTGCTCAATCAGCGTGTCGCGGAAAATCTCCCACGTCAGTTCCTCGGCCTTGCCGTTCACCTTCTCCAACGCTTGGTAAATCGGCACGGTTCCGATTGGGACAGGTGAGTTGCGCAAAATCCACTCGCGCGTTTCGTGGATATTTTTTCCGGTGGAAAGATCCATCACCGTGTCGCCCCCCCAGCGGATTCCCCACGTCATTTTCTCCACCTCTTCCTGGATGGAACTGGTGACGGCACTGTTCCCCAAATTGCAGTTGATTTTCACCAAGAAATTGCGGCCAATAATCATCGGCTCAAGCTCGGGGTGGTTGATGTTTGCGGGGATAATTGCCCGCCCACGCGCAACCTCACTCCGCACAAACTCTGCGGTGATCTCCTTTGGGATGCTTGCGCCAAGCGGCTGGCCTGGGTGCTGCGCCAGCAATCGTGCGTCGCGCAGTTCTTGCAGCCTCAGGTTCTCCCGAATCGCCACATACTCCATTTCGGGTGTGATGATCCCGCGCTTGGCGTAGTGCATCTGGGTGACGTTCATCCCCGGCTTGGCACGGCGTGGTTGGCGGATATGCTCAAATCGGAGATGTCCGGTTTTTTGGTCGCTCATCCGTGCGCGGGCGTAGCCGCTGCTGAAATCGCTCAGTAGTTCGGTGTCGTTGCGTTCGGAAATCCAAGTCCCACGCACGTCGGCCAGGCCCTGGCGTAGGTCAATGGCTACGCTGGGGTCGGTGTAGGGGCCGCTGGTGTCATAGACGGTGATTGGCGGGTTCGGCTCGGTGCCGAACATCGCCGGGGTGTCGTGCTGGGCAATCTCCCGCATCGGCACGCGGATGTCGGGGCGGCTCCCCTCAACATAGATTTTCCGCGAACGCGGGAACTGCGGAACCGCCGTGGCTTCGGCAGTGGTTTCGGCCGCTGCGGTGTGGCCGTTGGTTGCTGTATTCATGGTTATGAGCTATTTGATTGCTGTTGAAAATGTCGAATGGAGAATGGAAAGTGCCGAATGTCGAATAGCCTCTTCCCTACTGACTACTGACCACGGACTACTGACTTTCTTCCCAACACGGTTCTTGAACCGAATTTCGATGGGGTCAACGTATGGCACAAGGATTCGGCTTCCATCGGCTAACGTAGCCTCCTTGTGGTCAATCGCCTGCAACCCCAGCTGAATGCGAAGATGCTCAGGAATGCAAAGATGCACCGCACCAGTATCCACTAACGCTTCAACTTCTACCGGAAGCAACTCAGGAAGCCGAGGATTGTTCAGCGTGATTACTGCTGTGATTAACCCCATAATCATTTCTCCAAGTAACTCTCTTGGTACGGCGGGCAGGAAGGTGGCGGAAGCGTGGCAAGCCAAACAGCGCCTGCCTCCCTTCGCCGGTGCAAACCGGATCAGGTTCAAAGGGTATTATCTCAGTCCCGCAAGTAGCCGTTGCGGGACACCCCTGGCAGTTTGTGCGGGCGCAATATCAGGGATTCAGCCGTGGGATGCAACGGGGTGGCAGGAAAATCACCGTGACTGTTCAATTCAGCCTGGGGATAACTCCCCGCTAACCTCTATTTTTGTGGCAAACATCATTCAAACAATCTATCCAGCTACACCATGCTGCTGCACGAACTTAACACACACTACATCCAACTCCATTCGGCAAAAGAGGAAGCGTTCTGGGCCGAGAAGATGGGGCTGAAAGAATCAGTCCCCGGTGATTTCGAGGCGAAGGAGATTCGCCTGAAGGAGTTTATCACCGATGCCACCATGCTCCCGAAACTCCGCGCCGAATTGGAGCAAGAAGGCCTTACCGAGGAGGAACGCACCGGGCTGAAGGGATGGATCCAATTTTTCATGGCCAATGCAATCGAAAGCACCGAAGCCAAAGCGTTGGCCACAAACATTGTGGAGATGGAGGGGGAACTGAACCGCGTTCGCGGCGGGATGCGGCTGGGCTACACCAACCCCGACACCGGCCAGTTCACCCCGATGAACTCGGCACAACTGAACCTGATGGTGCAGACCTCGCCCAACCAAGCCGAACGCCGCGCCGCGTGGGAAAGCCTTCGCTCGATTGAGCAATTTGTGCTGGGCAATGGCTTCATTGAAGTGGTGAAACAGCGGAACCGATTGGCGCGGATGCTGGGCTACGAGGACTACTACGACTACAAGGTCACGCTGAACGAAGGCTTCAGCAAACGGAGGCTGTTCGAGTTGTTGGATGAACTGGAACGCGACACCCGCGATGCCTGCCAGCGCTCGATTGATGGCTTGGCAGAGCAATCCGGCGAATCCGCACGCGAAGGATGGAACTTCGATTATCTGACCAGTGGCGACCTGAAATCTGCCGTGGATCCGTACCACCGTTTCGACGACGCGCTGAACCGTTGGGGGCGTTCGTTTGCGGCAATGGGGGTCAGCTACGGCGGCGCGGAAATGAAGCTGGACCTTGTAAGCCGCCCGACCAAGCACGACAACGGGTTCATGCACGGCCCATTCCCCTGCTATGTTGATCGCGGAACATTCCTTCCGGCACGAATCAACTTCACGGCCAACGCGGTCCCCGGCCAAATCGGCAGCGGCGAGCGGGCAATGAACACCCTGCTGCACGAAGGAGGCCACGCCGCCCACTTTGCAAACATCACCATGCCGGCCCCCTGTTTCTCGCAGGAGTTCACCCCAACATCGGTGGCGTATGCCGAAACGCAATCCATGTTTATGGACAGCCTGATGGAGGACCCCGACTGGCTAACCCGCTACGCCCACGATGCCGATGGGAACCCGATGCCACAGGAGATGATGATGGAGCTGCTGGCAAAGAACCACCGATTCCGCGCATTCCAAGTTCGGCGGATTATGGTGGTTAGCTACGGCGAACGTGCGATTTATGAGATGCCGGAAAGTGACCTTACTCCGGAAAACATCCTTGCCGCACTGCGCCAGGCCGAACGGCAAATCCTGCTGCTGAACGATTCCCCCCGCCCAATTCTGTCGGTTCCGCATCTGTTGGCTGGCGAGGCATCGGCCTACTACCACGGCTACGTGTTGGCGGAAATGGCGGTGGCGCAAACCCGCGATTTCTTCCTGCGCCGCGACGGCTATTTGCTGGATAATCCAGCTATCGGGCCCGACCTTGCAAAAGGATACTGGAACCCGGGGAACTCGCGCTCCTTCCTGGACTTGGTGCACGATATGACGGGGGAGCCATTTTCCGGACGCGCAATCGTGGCACAGGTGAATCGTTCGATGGAAGAGGCCATTGCCGATGCCGAGCGCATGATCGCTGCCGAGCCGTCAATTCCCCGGCACACAGGGCCGATTGATCTGGGTGCCAGCATCGCCATCGTTCACGGCGACACCCTAATTGCCAGCACCCAGCACGAGGGGACGTTCGAGGGGGTCAGCAAAAAATTCGGGGAATGGATACGGTCGGGGGTCGCAAATTAGCCGGAGCCGATGTGCAGTTTGCGGCGGCAAAAAAAATCGCCGCAAACTGCTGTGGTTATTCTGTCAATTATCAATCAATCAATCAATCAATCAAACGCCATGCTGAAGTCACTATTATTCCGTTGTCTGCTGTGCCCAATAATCGTAATTATTGGAAGCAATGCTGTTGCATTTTCGCAAGGGAGCGATAGCCTTGTTGGCGAAATCACCATTTTTCCCGGCGTTCAATATGTGCTGCGAAATGTGGGATCGGAAATCAACACCAAGCTGCTGGATTACTCACCCAGCGTCACTGCCGATGGGCTGGCACTCTATTTTGTTTCCAACGGATTTAAGGAGGGCGGAACGCAAGGGGGGCATGATATTTTCGCCACCTTGAAATTCGACCCCAAAGGGCTTGATTTTAGCCCACCAACCGCGCTTCCGCCGCCAATAAATTCACCAAAACACGAAGGCGTTGTTTCGATTTCTCCCGATGGAAAGATGTTTTTCTACACCGCTTGCAACCGCAAGGAAGGATATGGCGATTGTGATATTTTTCAGTGCAATTTCGACGGAACCAATTGGGGCGATATTCTGATTCACGCCCAGTTAAATTCCGACGTGTGGGATTCGCAGCCATCGGTAGCAAAGGATGGAAAGCACCTCTATTTTGTTTCGCAGTTCAAGCAACCTGGGGTTAGCATCGGCGAAGCCGATATCTGGGTTTCCAAGATGAAAGAAGATAGCACTTGGAATATCCCAGATAATTTGGGAAAGCCGGTGAACTCTATCTATCAAGAAGACTCACCCTGTTTACTGCACAACGATTCGCTTCTGATTTTTGCTTCCAATCGTCCGGGCGGTTACGGTGGTTTTGATTTTTACACAAGCCACCGCCAACCCGACGGAAAATGGAGTGAACCGGTAAATCTTGGACCATTTATCAACAGCAAAAAAGATGACCGATTTATCAGTGCTACCGCCGATGATTCAGTACTCTATTTTTCCTCCGAACGTACCGACGTTGGCAATTATGGGCAGCTGGACATTTTCATGCTGACCAGAATTGATCGGCCATAACATCATTGTGGAATTGAACGTACTCCATTGTACGCTATCTGTTGTACGCTATTCGTTTCACCGGGAATACCTGCTACATGCACACACTGCTGTTCGACCTTGATGGAACCTTAACTGACCCCGCCGAAGGCTTTATCCGCTCCATCCGCTACGCGATGGAGCCAACCGGAGTAGCAGAACCGAATGATGCTGCATTGGTTGGCTGCATTGGCCCTCCGCTGCGGAACACCATAATGACCTTATTGGGAACTGATAACACCGAGCAGGTAGAGCAAGCCGTGGAGCGTTATCGCCAGCGGTATCGGGAATTGGGGATGTTTGAGAACAGGGTGTATGATGGGATTCCGAATGCCTTACAAGCGTTGCATCAAGCTGGCACGCAGATGTTTGTGGCAACCTCCAAAATGACCGACTTTGCCAAGGCGATTCTTCAACATTTTAGTTTGGATCATTACTTCGTTGGCATCTATGGCAGCTTGCCTGGCGCGCTGCTGGATAACAAAAAATTGCTACTGGAACACATCATCCGCACCGAAGCAATTACCCCAGCAACCACCACTATGATTGGCGACCGTGATATTGATATGACTGCTGCACGCGCTACCAACTGCCGTGCGGTGGGGGTGGCGTGGGGATACGGAAGCCTTCGTGAACTTCAGGAAGCGGGGGCGGAACTGATCCTTGACTCACCGGCCCAGCTATCAACGCTATGATTGAAGCGTGCCCCACGCGGTTCCATCGTTGGCTTGTGACTGCGTACTGATCCTCCCCCGAAAAAATGGATAGGGAGTAGCCCGGCCAACCAGAACAGCTGCAGAGTTCAACAACGCTCTGCGGCTGTTTTCCTTTGCGTTGTCACTATGTTTTTTTGCGCGCTGCCACCAACATCACGATGCTTGCCATCACCACGGTGTACAGCGTTCCGGCAACGCCGCTGCGGAGGAAGAAGGACCAGAGTGAAAGATCGGTTGGCTCGACGTAGAAGAAATCGAAGATGAAATTGTGGATGGCTGTGCCGAACGCTATAATGAAAAGGAACCGGAAGGTGCCGATGGATTGCTGCAGGCTGAGTTGCTCGTTGTAGAAGGAACCGATCACAAACCCCGCCACCACTTTTGCCAGCGCGTTGGTTCCGGGGATATTGCTGCTGATGACATCGAACGCCAAGCCGAGCGCGAAGCCAACAATGATCCCGATAAACTGCCCCTCGCGCAGGGCAATCACCGCAATCAGGATCACCAGAAGATCGGGGGCAATGCCTTCGATGGTGATGTAGCCAAGATTCAGCTGCACCAGCAACAGCAGCAACCCGCTGATGGTGTACCAGATGAGATTGGAGTAGGTGCTGGGCATTGTTATCGGCTCCTTCCTCCCTGATTCCGCCGCGATTCCCCTTCAATCAACGATTGCTCCAGTTTCAGCCGTGCTTCGTCGGGGTTGTGCAGCACCACAAACGCTTCCTCGAAGGTTGCGAAGTTGGTGGCCGGCTCGATGATGATTCGGTCGAACAGCGTCCCTTGCTCCTCCTGAACATCACTAATCACCCCAATCGGAATGTTCTCCGGGAAATAGATGGATTGGCTAGAGGTGACCACCGTATCTCCCTTTTTTTGCTTCAGTGCGGTCGGGACGTATTTCATCACCATCACCCCGTCTGGTTCCCAGGTGACAATTCCCTCGTTGCGGCTTCCCAGCATCCGCGCCGGAACTTTGGTATCTACGTTCACCAGAAGCTGCACAATGGAGTAGTGGTCGTTCAACCCAGCAACCCTGCCCACCAATCCCCGCTCGGTCATCACTGGCATTCCTTCTTTCACGCCGTCGCGGCTGCCCACGTTCAGTGTTGCGGTGTTCCGAAGCTGGATGATGGTTTTGCCAACCACTTCCGCCGCCAGCAATTTCATCGGGGCTTTCTCCTTGAACTCTAGCATCGCCTTGTATTTCTCGGCCTTCACCGCTTCCTCCCGAAGCTGCATTGCTTGGGTGGAAAGGTCTTTGTTGAGTTGACGGAGTGCGTGGTTCTCGCTTTCCAGCGCGAACGGGTTGGGTATCCAACTGAAGGCTTCTTGCACCGAAGCCACAATCCCCACCGAGATGGTGCGGAAGGAACGGAGTTGCTGGTTGTTGCTGGTGGAGATCAGGATCAGGGAGATGGAGATAAGCAGCAGTGTCAGCGCGTATTCCTTGTAGCGAAGAAGTAGATCAGCCAAGCGCCGCATGAGTGCTGTTCAACGGTGACGTGATTGTGTGTGTGTGACGATGAGACGGAGCCAGAAAGCGGGAACCATGAACACGGAAAACGCTATCCCCCACATCCCGAAGCACGCAAAACCCCGGATGGATGCCGAACGCTGCCAGCCAAACAATGTTGGCGCGGGGGGGGAAGGATTGCCCGGTTAGTAGCGACGGCTTTTGATTAACACTTGCGAGTAGTGGTTCAAACTTTCCAGCACCTTCCCGGTGCCGCGAACAACGGCGGTTAGTGGGTCGTCGGCAACGAACACCGGAAGCGAGGTTTCGCGGCGAAGACGTTCGTCCAAGCCCCGAAGAAGCGCGCCACCACCGGTGAGCATAATCCCGCGATCCAGAATGTCGGCGGAAAGTTCGGGGGGGGTGTGTTCCAGCGAGAGTTTGACGGCATCCACAATCGCCATAATCGGCTCGCTGAGTGCTTCGCGGATTTCGGCACTGGTGACGGTGGTCATCCGGGGGACGCCGGCCACAAGGTCGCGCCCCTTCACCTCAATCTGGATTTCTTCCTCCATCGGCATGGCAGTCCCAACCTCATGTTTGATTGCTTCGGCAGTCCGCTCACCAATCAAAATGTTGTGGTTCTTCTTGAAAAACTGGACAATGGCGTTGGTCATCTCATCGCCAGCAATGCGGATAGATTCATCGTTGACGATGCCGCTAAGCGCAATCACCGCAATCTCGGTGGTTCCGCCGCCGATGTCAATAATCATGTTGCCAACCGGGGCCTCAACATCCAGTCCGATCCCAATTGCGGCGGCCATTGGCTCGGCAATCAGGTGGACCTCCTTTGCGCCGGCGTGTTCGGCGCTGTCGCGGACGGCGCGCTTCTCCACCTCGGTAATGCCCGATGGGACGCAGACCACAATCCGGCGGGCCGGCTGCCACGACGGCGAAATTTTGCGAATGAACGCACGAAGCATCCCTTCAGCAATTTCAAAGTCGGCAATCACGCCATCCTTCAGCGGACGGATGGTTTTGATATCCTTGTGCGTCTTGCCGATCATCGCCTGAGCCTCGCGGCCAATGGCCACGATTTTCTTGGTGGTGCGGTCGAACGCCACAATGGAAGGTTCGTTCAGGACAATGCCTTTCCCTTTCATCCAGATAAGGGTGTTAGCAGTGCCTAAATCTATTGCAATGTCGTTGGATAAAACGCCAAACACGGAAGAGGATTCAATCGGAAGTTGGAAAAAGAAGCAAGCGATTCCCGTTTTTTACTAGGAATCGCCGCCGAAAGCGCCGCAAATATGGCCAATCCAAAAGGGCTTTCCAAGCAAGGAATACCTTTTGCACAACTTTTGTGCATCCTGTTGCTTGGGGTGCGCAGGCGAACGCCAAATTTCTGACGGTAAAATGGGGAACGGATGGCGTGGTATCAGCGTGGTGTTCGTGCGAGCATCTTCCGCAACCGTAGCCGCGCGCGGTCTTCGGCTGCGTAGGCCTGGCGCTCGGCTGGGATTTGCCGATATGCCCGATGAAGCCGCTGGCGGATCCCCCCGCGATGGCGGCCAACACCAAACCGAAGAATCCCCCACAGATACGCCAACCCGTAGCAGGGGTAGAACAGAGTCTGGTTCCGTTGCTGGCGGATGTGAACCGCTTCGTGCAAAATCAACAGCAGCAGCGATTGCGGGTTTGCCGTTTCCATCGCTTCCAGCAGATAGACTTTTTGGAAGAGTGTGATCCCGGCCATCCCTTGCCGATGCACAGCAAACGGAAGCGTGCGGCGGAAGATAATCGGGAAATCAAGTGGGAGTCCACCGAACAGAATCGGCACCGCGTTGGCCGGAAGCGCAAGCTGCGTGGCCAAGCGATTCACCAGCGTTTCGGCAATCAGAGTGTGTGGCATAGGCGGTCTCCGGCATCGCCAAGCCCGGGGACGATGTAGCCGATCTCATTCAAGCGTTCGTCCACCGCAGCAACGTAGATCTGCAGGCTGGGGAACTCGGCCAGCGTTGCGGCAATTCCTTCCGGCGCGGCAATAATGGCAAGCAGTGAGTGGGAAGCTGCGCGATCCAGCGGAAGCGAACGCATTGCGGCGCGGGCACTTCCGCCGGTGGCCAGCATCGGGTCCAGCAGAAACAGGTGGGCGTTGGTAAGGTCGCTGATGTTGCGGTAGCACTCGTAAGGCTCCAGCGTTTCGTCGTCCCGCTTCATCCCGATAAACCCGGTGATAGCATCGGGAAGAACATCAAGAAATCCATCCAACATCCCCAACCCGGCGCGCAGGATTGGCGCGGCAATCACCGAATCGCGCAGCTGCGCCCCAGTGGTGTTGGCCAATGGAGTTTCCACCTCCACCGGAACCAGCGGCAAGCGTTGCGTTGCTTGGAACGCTAACCCGCGCGCAACCGCCCGCACATGGGCGCGGAACTCAACAACGGAGGTATTCCTATCGCGCAGTACCGTCACTGCGCGGGCAATTAAGCTGTGATCCAGAAGATGAACGTTTGGATGCATGGGAAGGCAAAAGTACAGGAAATTCGTTGCCGATACGTTCGGCAATCTTGCCTTGTTATCGCTCGGTCGGCACGCTATCTTTGCTGCAGGAGATACAGGCCAGGTGGGAAACTGGGAATGGTGTGGAACTCACTCAACCCTGATGCCAGAACCAAAAACCCTTTTGGGTAGTGCAATTTTTCAACCGACACACTGAAGGTTGTAATTGTAGGCGAAGAGCTTGAAATGGAGGTTGAGCATGGACTCCTTCTTGGAAAACAAGCTACGCAATCAGCCGAAAAACCGCACTACCC
>JADZEY010000103.1 GCA_020850315.1 Armatimonadota bacterium
ATGGTGATATGTTGTGGATTAAGTAATTATTATCAGCGCACCCAATCACCGCTCGTTGGATAACATTTGCCCATCAACCTTCATTACGCCTTCTTCGTCTTTATCACTATTCCTGAATAAGTCTACTAATTTGCGTCACACATCCTTCACACTTTACACTTTACCCATCGTGCTTCAGGTTGAACATCTTCACGTAAACTACGGCGCAATTTCAGCGATTAAAGGGATCAGCTTCACTGTCCCTGAGCGTTCCATCGTGACCTTGATTGGCGCAAACGGTGCGGGAAAAACAACCACCTTGCGAACAATTTCTGGACTGGTGAAAGCCGCATCGGGGAAAATTTTGTTTAAGGGGGAGGATATCACTTCAATTCCACCACACCATATCGTCTCGATAGGAATCAGCCAATCACCGGAAGGCCGGATGATTTTCCCAGAACTAACTGTTCTGGAAAATTTAAAAATGGGGGCATACCGCAGGAAAGATGCGAAAGGGATTCAGGAGGATATGGAGTACTGTTTTAATATCTTTCCTCGGTTAAAAGAACGGATAAAACAAGCCGGCGGAACGCTAAGTGGTGGCGAACAACAGATGCTGGCGATTGCCCGTGCTCTGATGTCGAAACCTTCTCTTCTGTTGTTAGATGAGCCATCGCTGGGGATTGCCCCACTGTTGGTAAAATTGATTTTTGAGAAAATTGTTGAGATCAACCGTGATTTGGGAACAACGATGTTGTTAGTGGAGCAGAATGCAGCAATGGCACTAAATATAGCACACCACGCATACGTCCTGGAAACGGGTGAAATAACCCTTGAAGGAAACGCCAGCGACCTTGCACAAAATGAGGAAGTTCAGAAAGCGTATTTGGGGATGTGATGGATATCAGTTTCCGAATGCTTGATAACAACAGCAGAGTAACCCTATCGGTTACTCTGCTTTTTTAGTACAGACACCATTTTTTGCCCCCGCACTAAAATTTTTAGCCCCTGGCGCTTCAATGAAATATGTTTTTGTTTTTTCTCATGCTCATCACTTCTTTGTTTGTACATGGAGATCACATGCTGGTAGGTTAAAATGCCCGTAATAGTATTATCCACCACCACAGGCAATATATCCACATTTTCACGTGCCATGATTTCCACTGCGGAGCGCAAGGTTTCGGCTGGGTTAATAGATATGTTATTGCGCTTCACTAAGCTGCCAACTTCTTTATCGGGAAGGTGATGCGCGCCATACAAACTGGATGAGCTAAGAAGCCCTTTATACCCTCCGTCAACGTCTGAGATAATGAAGTAGTTGGTTTTCAAATCTGTTTCCTGCTCGAACCAATCCCTTACCTCGCTAATTTTCATGTTGTCGCTTACCACAAAGCCATCGTTCTCCATTACTTGGTTAACGGTTGTTTTTTCAAGTATATCTGGTTCGTAGGAGTGAGGTGTAGGAATTCCTTTCCGTACTATTTTTTCTGTCATAATAGTGTTATCCATTAAAAAGTACGAAACAAGGTATGCGCTAGTGCAGGTAGCCAAAAGGGGTAATAATGCGTTGGGCTGCCCTGTTGTTTCTAACGCAAATACGATTGAGGTAAGAAAAGCCCGGGAAGCACCCGCAAACATTGCCGACATACCAACCAGCACGGACAGCGGAATTGTTATTCCTACATCCGGGAACCAGAACATGCCGACGCTACCGAACAACGCACCGATAGTGCCACCAATAGTGAGTAAAGGGGCTAACGTGCCGCCCGATGTTCCACTACCTAACGAAATAGCCCAAGACAAAAATTTCAGCAAGCAAAGGGATAGTATCACCTGCATCGGCATACTGCCTGATAGCAGGTCGGTGATATTTTCATAACCAACTCCCAATGTTCTTGGCGCAAAAAATCCGATAACGCCAACCGCTATGCCACCTATTGCAGGCCACCAAGCCCAGTGGATCGGAAGCTCCTCAAACAGGTCTTCAATCCAATAAACAATTTTTGTGGCGATAACCGATAACAATCCCATAGCTATGCCCATCGCGCTATAAAATAGCAGCGCGTAATTCGACGATGGAAGCACAAGGCTTCCCATTGCAAATACAGGGTTTTCTCCGAACAATAAGTGGTGCCCGGCAGCACCAGTAATGCAGGCCAGCGCAACGGGGATAAAAGAGCGTGGTGAGAATTCAAACAGAAGCAGTTCAATGGCTAAAAAAATACCGGCGATAGGTGTACCAAAAATGGCAGCCATGCCGGCGGTAGCACCAGCAGCAAGCAAAATTTTACGCTCGTTCGGTGTGATTTTTATCAGTTGTCCGACTGTCGAACCTAATGCGCCGCCAGTTGCAATAATTGGACCTTCGGCACCAAACGGGCCACCTGTTCCGATTGAAATAGCAGCCGACAGAGGTTTTAAATAGGTTATGGATGGCTTTATCCGGCTTTCGTTCGTGAGTATCTGCTCCATTGCCTCAGGAATACCGTGGCCACGAATTGCTTTGGAGCCATATAACGCCATCAATCCAACAATAATTCCGCCTATGATTGGGATCGCTATTACGAACACACCGTATGTGTTGTCTGCCGGGCTTAGTGGTGCAATGGAAAATTTTCCATAAAACATCAAATTGGTGATTAAATCAATTAAATAAACAAGCAGCTTGGCAAGAAAACTAACGCAGCCAGCTATCAGAACGGATGAAACAGATAGCAGAAAAAGCCTTTTTTTGTTGTAGTTCTTTTTCGTTGAAATGTCCTCTTGTTGAAGTGTGGGGGTGAGTGAGGTAGAGACTGGAATACCGTTGCTAAGCATTGTTCATTGGGTTTGGTTGGCAAAAACGTAAATAAAACTTCATTCATAAATAATTAAATAAAGTAATGATAACGGGACATGGCCTTCACAACAACGCCGTGCTACTCACCTTTCCAACTCCCCTACCACCGCTCCTTTCCCCCCGGATAGCCGCACCCGAAACGCCCGAATTCCTTTGCTGAGAGCCGTTAGAAGGTTCAGCGTTTCCAACACAGGGGCTTGCACTTTACGTTGGATATTCTGCTCCAACTCAAGCACGCTTACCACCACTTGCTTGGCAGAATCCACAACCTCGGTAACGTCGCGGCTGATGTCGCTGGCACTTACCACAATTCCTTCAATATTTTCCAACTGGGTGTTTAGCCGGGCAACGGTTCCTTCAACTTGCTTAGTGACACCAGCCAGATTTTCCACCACACCCGTCACCGCAGCCCTGGTTTGCTGCACTTCCCCAACAAGATCCTGGACACCACGTGTTGCGGTGTCAATCAGCGGGCGGATTCGGGAAAGAAGAACGGTGAGGTAGATAAACAGGCCGGCAAGTGCCAACAGAGCGATAGAAGCGGTGACGTACAGAGCAAGTTCCATAGAAGTAGAGATTGGAGAATGTGTGGATGGAATGTGCGGAAGCATGAATTGCCAGAAAAACAATGGGGAGCAACGCGATTGCTGCTCCCCAAGTTCATCACAGGCTTATGATGCTGATGGGTTCCGAAGCTCTTCCTTGAAAGCATCGGTTCCGGCTTTCACTGCATCGGCAAATTTCCCAGCAGAGGCTTTTACTTCGCCTGCGGCTTTGCTGCCGCCGGTGGTTGCCTTTGCACGGGCATCGTTCACAATTCGCTCGGCATCGTTCAGCAGGCTGGAGGCGCGTTCGCGTGCGTCGTCAACAAGGGTTTCGGCGCGCTTGCGTCCTTCGTTCACAATCTGCTGCGCCCGCTCCGACGCAGCCACCACTAACTCTCCGGCTTTGTCCTTGTACTGATTGGTTTTGTACTGGATGTCCGAGCGGAGTTCGCGGCCTGATTTGGGTGCAAACAGCAGTGCCAACGCGGCTCCAACCGCTCCTCCAGTCAGCATTCCAATAAGCAGCCCTTTTGCAAATCCCGTGGTTTCGTCATTTGAGTAGTCCGACATGATAGCCTCCGTGTGTATGTAAGGGTTGATTGATTGTATGGTTAAGCCTATCTGGGTTGGGGGGGTGCTGCAACCAGAACGCCCCAAGTATACAGCGGCAACAACGTACACTCCAAACAAGCGCAGAAGTTTTTAGCGACGTAACCAGCGTTTCGGCTGGGGAGAGCCACAGCATTCCCCTTGTCCCCCCCCCCCCGCGTAGCTCGCAGCAACTGTTGCTGGTGCGCACTTACAATCGCGATTGCTGTCATGCGCACACGGCGGGGTGGCATCGCGCAAGCTCACACACGCCGGTAGTGGGTTGTTGTTACAGCGAAACTGGTGGGATGGGTAGTGAATAGGAATACCTGTGTAATGGACTAGAAAGCTGTTGGGAAGATATGGGCTGGGCAACCGTGAAGTAATATACTTGATGATGGAGACAACGAAGGGAAGAGGTTAGCACGTATAGCTGCCCTCTTCCCTTCGTTTCTTTACGCCATTTTCACAATTACCGCGGTTGACTTTCGCTGCCGGTGCCCTCACTCAGTCTTCGATAGTCTAGCTCCCAACCACTGCCTTCACATACTCACGGCGCATCATCGCGATTGCACTGATGCTGATCTCTTTGGGGCAAGCCGCCTCACATTCGCCGTGGTTGGAGCAATCGCCAAAGCCTTCTTTCTCCATCTGCTCCACCATGTTGATAACACGGCGTTTCCGCTCCGGCGCGCCTTGCGGAAGCAGCGCAAGGTGGCCAACTTTGGCCGCCGTAAACAGCGACGCGCTTGCGTTCGGACAAGCGGCAACGCAGGCCCCGCAGCCGATGCAGGCAGCGTAGTCGAAGGCGCGGTCGCTGTCGTCTTTGTCAACCGGAAGTGAGTTTGCGTCGGGCGCGGCACCGGTGTTGGTGCTGATGTAGCCGCCAGCGGCAATGATTCTATCCAACGAACTCCGATCCACCACAAGGTCGCGGATCATCGGGAAGGCAGCGGCGCGCCAAGGCTCCACCACAATGTGGTCGCCATCCTTAAAATGACGCATATGAAGTTGGCACGCGGCGGTTCCGCGTTGCGGGCCATGCGGCATCCCGTTAATCACCATGCTGCAGGATCCGCAGATACCTTCGCGGCAGTCGTTATCGAACTCCACCGGGATATCCCCTTTTACCGAAAGCTGCTCGTTCAGTAGATCGAACATCTCCAAAAAGGACATGTGAGGATTCACCCCCGGAACGGTGTACTGGACAAACTTCCCCGGCTGCGTCGGCGCATCCTGCCGCCACACCTTCAAATGGATGGTCATAAGTGTATCGCTCATCGTACGCTTCCCCCGGTTATTTGTAGCTGCGCTGTGACGGCGCAACGTATTCAAAGGTGAGTGGTTCTTTGTTCATCGTCGGTAAGGTCCCCTCCCCTTGATATTCCCACGCTGCGGCAAAGCTGAAGTTCTCATCGTCCCGCTTGGCTTCCCCCTCTTCGGTCTGATACTCCTCGCGGAAGTGCCCGCCGCACGATTCTTCCCGCTGCAAGGCATCGCGCGCCATCAGCTCGCCAAGCTCCATGAAGTCGGCCACACGCCCAGCGAATTCAAGGCTTTTGTTCATGGTGTCGGGGCTTCCGGGGATTTTCAGGTTTTGCCAGTATTCTTCCCGCATCTTTCCAATCTCCGTGATGGCGTGCTGCAATCCGTCGCGGGTGCGCCCCATGCCAACGTAATCCCACATGATATGCCCCAGCGAGCGGTGATAGTCCTGCACGGTTCTGGATCCGTTGACGCTCAACAGCTGGTTAATCCGCCCACGCGCCTCTGCCTCGGTTGCGGCAAACGGCTCGCTGGATTCATCAACCTTCGGGAAGGTGTTGTTGGCGATGTAGTTGCCAAGCGTGTAGGGGATCACAAAGTATCCATCGGCAAGGCCTTGCATCAGCGCGCTTGCGCCAAGCCGGTTTGCGCCGTGGTCGCTAAAGTTTGCTTCCCCCAACACAAACAGCCCGGGGATGGTGCTCATCAAGTGGTAATCCACCCACAAACCGCCCATGGTGTAGTGGACCGCTGGATAGATCCGCATAGGCACTTTGTAGGGGTCGTCGCCGGTGATCTTCTCGTACATCTGGAACAGATTGCCGTACCGCTCGCTGATGGTGTGATCCCCAAGCCGGCGGATGGAGTCGGCAAAATCGAGATAGACCGCCATGCCAGTTTCACCAACGCCTTTGCCGCCGTCGGCTTGTTCTTTGGCGTTGCGGCTGGCAACGTCGCGCGGGACAAGGTTGCCGAAGCTGGGATATTTCCGCTCCAAGTAGTAGTCACGTTCGGCTTCCGGTATCTGCTCGGGCGAACGCTTATCGCCAATGGTTTTTGGAACCCACACGCGGCCATCGTTCCGAAGGCTTTCGCTCATCAGGGTCAGTTTGGATTGATAATCGCCGCTGACCGGAATGCAGGTTGGGTGAATCTGGGTGAAGCATGGGTTGGCAAAAAACGCACCCCGCTTGAAGCACCGCCACGCAGCGGTGACGTTGGAGTTTTTTGCGTTGGTGGAAAGGTAATAGACGTTGCCGTAGCCGCCAGTGCACAGCAACACCGCATCGGCAGCGTGGCGTTCGATTTCGCCGGTGACAAGATCCCGAACGATAATGCCGCGTGCTTTCCCATCGGCCACCACAAGGTCCAACATCTCATGCCGGGCGTACATCTGGATTTTCCCCGCTCCCACCATCTTCTCCATTGCCTGATATGCCCCAAGCAGCAACTGCTGCCCTGTCTGCCCACGGGCGTAGAAGGTGCGGCTAACCTGCGCGCCACCAAACGAGCGATTCCCCAACAGCCCGCTGTACTCGCGTGCGAACGGGACACCTTGCGCCACGCACTGGTCAATGATGTTGTTGCTGATCTGTGCCAAGCGATAGACGTTCCCCTCGCGGGCGCGGTAGTCACCCCCTTTCACGGTGTCGTAGAACAATCGCCAGATGGAGTCGCCATCGTTCGGGTAATTTTTGGCGGCGTTGATTCCCCCCTGGGCCGCGATGCTGTGGGCGCGGCGGCCAGAATCCTGGATGCAGAACGCCTTCACGTTGTAGCCAAGCTCCGCCAGCGAAGCCGCTGCCGACCCACCAGCCAACCCAGTGCCAACCACAATAATGGTGTGCTTCCGCTTGTTGTTCGGGTTTACCAGTTTGGCGGTGGATTTGAAGTTTGTCCACTTCTCGCTGATATGCCCTGAAGGAATCTTTGCGTCAAGTTTTGGATGTGTCGGGGTCTGGCTCATACGGTGGCTCCTCGGTGATTGATGTAAATCCAAATGGGAAGAATCAGAAACCCAACAGCAAGCAGCACGGCAAGCAGAAACGCCACCGAGTAAATGGCCGTTGAGTAGCGGGGCTTCATTGCCGCAAGCGATTGCAGCGCGCTCCAGATACCATGCCGAAGGTGAAAGCCCAGCATAATCATCACCCCAACATAAAACGCCACCCACCAGATGTTGGAGAAAACCTCCACAACCAAGCGGTGCAGATCACGGACTTCTTGGCCGTTAATCATGGTGCTGTACCCCTGGCTGATGCTTGGCCCAAAACGCATTTGGACGATGTGGATCACCAAAAAAAGCAGCAGGATGATTCCCGTGACGGCCATTGTGCGGGAAGAAAGCGACTGGCGGCTTGGCCCCCCTTTGCTGGCAACAACGTCGTAGCCTTGTTTGCGTGCCGCCCGTTTACGCTGCATGATGGTGATGCCAACATACGCGTGCAGCAGAATGAGCAGCCCCAGGCCAACCTCCACGATAATCAGCAATAGCCCAAAGCTGTGCAGGGTTTGGGTGTACTGGTTAAACGGGGCCGGGTCCGATCTCAGCAAGGCAAGATTCCCCGACAAGTGCGAGATCACGAACAACACCAGTAAAACGCCAGTGATGCCGGTCAGCAGCTTCCGCCCTACCTGCGACGTGAGCGCCGATAATAATTTGTTTGGTTCCTTCATGGCTACGGTAATGATCCAGAAGTTGATTGTCCACCAGTAGGACGTGAGTGTGAAACGGTTGGAGTACCGGAACAAGGGTTGCCAACGGCAACCTATCACGCAGATATTCCAGCAGCAGTGTTGAAGAAAGGCGGGGCGAATTTACGAATTGCGTTTCCCCATCCAAGCGTTTTCACTGTTTTTTTTCCGGCCTCCAACGCACGAATTACGGCAATTTGCCAGCATCAGAACCCTGACAGATGTCATCCTACAACATTCCGATAAGGACGAAGGCAGGCCGGAAGGAGCAAGCCGGCTGGCACAACGCCCAATCGCTGTTGCTACTTCCCCCCGTGGTAGCCCCGCAAAAATTCCTCGATACCCATTGCCCGCTTCCCTTCTTGTTGCAGTTCGGTGATGGAAATGGCCGCCGTCCCAGTCCCGATAAGAAGTGCGTTCGGTTGGATGCGGAACACCCCGGCAGGAATATCAGTCTGGTTGGTGATCTGCGAGCGGAACAGTTTCAGCGTGCGGCCATCGTGGATTGTGAACGCCCCGGGATAGGGGGAAAGCCCACGGATGAAATTATGGACGATTTCGGCTGGGCGGCTCCAATCAATCTGGCAATCGTTGCGGAAAATTTTTGGCGCGGGGGTTGCCTCCTGATCGTCTTGCGGAAGCGGGTTAGCAATCCCTTGCTCAATCATCCGAAGCGTGTCAACAACGGCGGCGGCCCCAACGTGCATCATGGTGTCGTGCAGCTGGCCGGCGGTCATCTGGGGGGAAATCGGGATTTCGCGGCGCACGATGATGTTCCCCGTATCCACCTTCTGCTTCAGAAAAAACGTGGTGACACCGGTCTGCGTTTCGCCGTTGATAATGGCCCAATTGATTGGCGCGGCCCCCCGATACTTCGGCAGCAACGACCCATGCAGATTGAAGCTCCCCAACCGAGGGATGGTGAACACCGACTCCGGCAAAATCCGGAACGCCACCACGCAAATGATGTCAGGATTGGCCTGCCGAATCGCCTCGGCAACCTCAATATCCTTCAGTCGCTCGGGGGTTAGCACCGGGATGCCGTGATCCAGCGCAGCTTGCTTCACTGCCGATGGCGTTAGCCGCAGCCCACGCCCTTTGGCCCTGTCCGGCGTTGTGACAACCAGCGGAACGGTGTACCCATGCTCCAGAATTTTTTCCAGCGATGCCACCGCAAACTCTGGCGTTCCCATAAACAGAACCCGCAGTTTGGGGTGTGATGATGCTGCGACCACTTCTGCTTCTTGGCTCATTGATGTTTTTTCCGTTTATCCGTGCATTGTTGGCTGCGATTCCAGCCCCAGCACAATTTCCGATTCCCGCTCGGTCAGCGCGTCCAACCGCTGGCGAACATCACGCTCGGGGAAGTACTGGCAGGCGATGTCGTAGAACGTGCGGTAGTGGCCGGCCTCGCTGGCAAGCAGCGAGCGGTAAAATTCCTGAAGCTCGGCATCGGGGACGTGCTTGCTGAGGATGGAGAAGCGTTCGCAGGAGCGCGCCTCGATGATTGCCGCCACCAGAAGCTGATCCATCAGCCGCTCCGGCTCGTTCTTCCGGATCTCTTTATGAAGTGCTTGGGCGTAAGGGTCGCCGGGATCCCGTTGCAGCGTGAACCCACGTTTGCGGATGTACTCATACACCATGCCGAAATGCTCCATCTCCTCCTGGCAAAGCGCGATCATCTGCCGAACCAGCATCTCCTTTTCTGGATAGCGGCTCACCAGCGACATAGCGTTGACGGCAGCCTTTTTTTCGCAATGGGCGTGGTCAATCAACACCTTCTCAAGGTTCGATTCAGCAGCCATAATCCACGATGGCTGCGAGGGGATTTTTAGGCAGAGCATAGTTGGGAATGTCAAATGAAGAGTAGCCTCTTTGCTCATAACTGACCTTACGCAAAGCCAAGGTCAGTGGTCAGTTGTAAAGAGGGTCATTAGTCATTGGTCACTCACCTTACGCAGAGTTTGGAGAGTGAAGATTTGCTGGCCGGTGGCTTGCTTCGATGCTCTTCTTCTCTTCGGCTTTGGCTCCCTCTCCCACCCGACCAATGGAGTGGAATCAGTAGCATCACCCGCTTGGGAGAGGGTGTGCCGATAGGATCGGCATCTTCGAGAGGGTGAGGGCTGGCCCAATGCGAGTGCCTTCGACCATATCCAGCTTGGCTTTGCATAAGGTGAGTTACTAACTGACCAGCGCCCACACCGTGAAGCCAACGGCAAACGCCATCATTAACGCCCCATAGATTCGCTCCAGTGTGGCACTGTGAAGCCGCGTGGCAAGCCGTGCGCCAAGCGCGCTGCAGGGGATTGAGGTACAGCAGAGCAGCAGCCCCGTTGGCCAGTCAATGTGCCCTTCCAGCCCGTGCGTTATGGTGTTGGGAATGGAAAGGCAGGCAACGCAAAACAGTGAGGTTGCCAACGCCGTTTTGGTTGGCAACTTCACCACGTTCATAAACGCTGGCCCAAGCACAATCCCGCCGCCAATGGCAAGGAAGCCGGAAAGGAAGCCGGAAAGCGCGCCCGCGCCGTACATGATCGCGCCGGAGTGGTGCGGGTGATCGGCTGGATTCGGTTGCGCCTTACCACGCGCCCCGATTTGCCAGCCCCGCTCGATAAAACTCCACGCTGACCAAATCAGCACAAGCCCTGTTAGCACCATCAACACTGCATCGGATGTTTGGCTGGTTAGCAGCGCGCCAACGGCGGTTAGCGGGAACGCCACAAGTAATGTCCGCCATGCGATATCGAACCGCACCATCTTCTGCCGGGCATAAACGATTGAGCCAGAGATTGCCGCAGGGATTGCCGCCGGAAGGGGCGTTGCTACCGCCAACACCGCCGGCATTCCAATCAGCAAGCGAAGCAGTGGCGTGGAAAGCAACGCGCCGCCAACCCCGAACATCCCCGCCGAAAACCCGATGATTGCGCCGATAAGTAGAGTAAGCAGAATATCCATGGTTGCGGCGAAGATAAGACTATGTGGAGAGGAATCGGCACCTCACCTCACACCTCCGTCATTGCCCCGACCCATGTCGGGGTCTTCGACAAGAAGTCTTCACTCCTCCCCCCTTCCCGCAGCCCTTCCCACGTAGGGGCGATAGACCAACCCGAAGCCGAGCCGGAAGTAGAGTATCCCCCCCGCAAACCCGGGGTCGTAGCCACCAAGCGCGTTGCTGGAATATCCAACGCGGGCCCGCACGTTGATGTGAGGTCCTTCATCGAAGGGGATGCGGTAATCGGCAACGCCGGAAAGATCAACCCCAAGCCCAAAACCGGTTTGGATTGCCTGGCTCTGTTGGCCTATCGCATCCCCCGATTGCACCGAAACCGCTGCCAACCCAACCATCGGGGTGAAGGCAATCCTCCCCTGCCGGAACTCATATCCCAAACTCAGCGTGGCATTGGTCATGCTGGCATCCCCAGCCGGCCACGAATCCCCGCCCGCAACGAACGCGCTGGGGACAGCAAGCGAAAGGAATTGAATTGCGCCAGAAAATGTAGCCCAATACAGATACCCCTCAAGCTCCACCGCCAAGCCATGCAGCTTCCCGAAGCGCTCCCCAAATTGCCCGGTCGGCATCCCGCCACCGTAGCTTGTCAGAATCCCCAATCCCCCAACTTGCTCGGAATACTGGCGGCTGATGTACGATTGCGCCAACGGCAGAAATCGGCTTCGGGGATACTCGGCAGCAAATTGCGCCACCAGTGTGTTCAGCGATTCCTGCGCCCGGTATCCACGCACGGTCAGATGGTTCAGCAGCAGATTGAAGAACCGCCGTTCCTCCTCGGTTGGGCGGTAGCCATCAAACCGGTCGCTTGCCGAAGCCGCGCCGGAACGCAGCAAGTAGCGCAATCGGTCGCGAACTCCATCGGGCCTGAGCGACCCGGCAATGCTCCATGTTTCGGCAAGCATTGGCTCCAGCATGGCGGGGTTCAGCAGTGTGGCGGTGTCGGGAAGGATTGCCAGCAGCAGCAACCGCTCAGGGCCGTTCAGCCAGGGGCCATTGTTTTGGCGGTTATCCATGAACGCCATCAGCAACTTGGTTTCATCCCACGCGCCACGCTTCACCGTTTCCGCCATTGCCAGCCGCGCGTTGGCCACCACCGGCTTGCGCCGATTGATCCCCACCAACCATTCTTCGTACGCTGCGGAATCGGCTGGATCCTGCGGCTGATCCTGTGGCTGGCCCGGCAGCCGGCCCGGCGTTGCAGCCAAGCAAAGCAGGAGCAGCATGGCAAGGACAATCTGATTACCGCCGGACATTCGAGGTATCCCGCGAAAGGGTTTCCACGCAGGCAACCAAGCGTTCCACCAGCGCGCTATCCATTCCAACAACAAAGGCTTGCAGCTGCATCGGCGCTGCGCCAGCGTTGCCGATTGGGAAGGGATACGGAAGGATCACCTCACGCTGAAGCACCCTGGGCGTTTCATCATCCAACGTTGCCTCGTTCCAATTAATCCCTTCGCCAAACAGTATCCCGGTGCTGTTGCCTGTGGCGATTGAGTCGGGGATAATCGGGATGGGGTTTTGCCGAATTTGGATCACCGCCATTCCGCGCTGCGTGCCGCTGCTGTCGGCTGGGTTGACGATGTAGAACATATCATGCTTTGCCTCGGGGGCCGCTTCAATCATAAATCCGAATGGAATCTGAATTGCCAAATCCCCCCCCTTTGTCCGGCTGCATTGCATAACCGACGGAACCAGCCGAACCCCTTTCAGCACCGAGGCGCGGTCGCTGGTTGGCTGGCAACTGGTGAGCAGCAATGCCAGCAGCAACAGCAGAAAAAAGGGACGGGAAGGGATCATGATGAGCTGGGAAAGCCTTATGGTGTTGTTGCCAATGTTGCGGCAGCGGCCATCAGCGCGGCAACCTGCGTTGTGTCGGTTCCGCCAATGTAGATGTGCAGAAACAGAGGCGTTTTTTTCAGATCGGGAAACGTTGATTGGAAAAAATCTTGGGCGGCAATCTCGGCAACGTAGAATTTCTTCTCCCCCTCGGCTGACTCCTTCCACTCGCGCCAGCGTGTGCGGTAGCTCATCAGTTGCGCCCCGGTTTCGGTGAACTGAGTGTTCTTCCCCAACCCGGTTTGGGCAACGGTCCCCATGTAGATCCGGAGGAAGCCGGGGCTGGTCGCATTGGAATCGGTGAGGGTTGGGTCGTCGCTGCGGAAGATGTAGAACTCATCGGAAGGGAGCCGCCCAACAAACTTCACCTGATAGCCCGGGGGAAGCTCTATCCAGAAATCGGGAGCCGGCGTGTGCTTTGTTGGAAGCTGGAACCGCCCGGACGGGAGGTTCTTCACCAGCTTCGCGGTGTCGTGCGGGGCTTCGTTGTGGGAAGGCTTATCGCTGCATCCGGCAGCACCCCACAGCAGCAACAACGCAACGAAAAAACCGGGGCGATACGCAACCATGCTGTTAGGCTATTCCGGTTGCAAACGTGGCCAGATGTTCGCGCAAGCGTTCGGCCAGCTCGGGCCGGGTTTCGATGATGTCGTGGACCGAAAGGATGGCATGAACCAGAAGCCCCGATTCCTGCTGGAACGCTTCGCGGGCGGTGCGTCCGCTGTCGTCAATCGGCTCGCAGCGGTCGAAGGCAATCACAAAACCAACCGGCGTGCAACCAGCTTGGTTCAGCTTCTGGATTGCCTCCAATTTTGTTCCGCCGGTGGTGATAACGTCGTCCACAATCACCGCCGAATCGCCCGGGCGAATCACTCCCAAAAATCCACTGACATCACCGTGCGTTTTGGCTTCTTTCCGGTCGCTAACGGCGCGGTGTTCCCCGTCGCCATCGCTGGCAAGCGCGGTTGCGGTGGCAACCGCAATCGGTATCCCCTTGTAGGCCGAACCGAAGATGACCGGGGCTTCGGCAAACGGCGCAATCTGCTGGATTGCCCCTGCGTACAGCTTCCCCATCGCCGCAAGCTGGCGGCCAGAACAGAGCGATCCGGTGTTGAAAAAGTATGGCGACTTACGCCCGCTCTTCAGCGTGAAATCGCCAAAGGTCAGGACGTTTTCCGCCACAAAAAACTCCAAGGCTTCGGCGCGTAGTGCGGAGGAATCAGGATAAAGCATGGTAGTTGGTTGGATATGCTGGATTGATGCTTGGCAAAATAGTTGCTTCGGCAGTGATGCGTGGCGTGGCTTGCATTGTGTCACAGTGGGGAACTCCATTTCCCAGCCACAGTGTTGGCCATTCAGTGATTTATTCTTCCCCCCAGGGGGCCACCACATCCACACAAGCATCGTGTCCGGCAAACGTTGCGCGCCACTGGTGAGCGGTGCGGCTTTTCACGGCACTCACTATCAGTTGCTTCACCGTGGCGGCGCGCTCCCCTTGTGCCAAGCCATCGTCATCACTCAGCATCGTCAGCCCTGTCAGGTTGCGGAATCGTTCCCAAAATTTTGGCTCAACGGCGGCCACCGCAAGGTAGCCGCCATCGGCAGTGCGGTAGATGTTGTAGCAGGGGAATCGTCCGTTGTGCAGAAACGTGGCGGGGGTTCGCTGATGGAGTGACGTTGGATAGTAGGCGTTGGTGGATTGGTCAACGGCATCTTGCAAGTAGCACCAATTCTGGATCGGTTCGGATTGCCTTTTTTGGCGCAGCACCGTTGCCAGCACCGTAACGGCAATGTGGTAGCTGAAGAACATCCCCGTCACCGGAAGCAATGGCGGGGCGATGATGTCATCGGTGCGATCCAGGATGTGCATTTTTAGCAGGTTGCTTTGCGCCAACGTGTTCAGGTCGTGGGCCGAATGGTCATCGCCCGGGCGAAAACCCAGCCGGGTGAAACAGACCCCACGAAACTCGGCAGCAATAGCTTCCGGTGCCAGCCCCAGTTTCGCCTCCACCCGTGGCGGGAACCCCATCACCACAGCATCAGCGTGGCGGATTGCTTCGTGAAGTTCGGCCAGGTCATCGGGGTTGCCAAAATCAATCAGCCGCAACTCCTTCGGGGCCTGGAACGCACCGTACACTTCGGCAAACGCAGGGTCCCACCCCCACTGCAGAAACGGGTCGCGGTGGTGGTGGTCTTCGTATTTCACAACGGTCATCCCTTGCTGCGCCAGGTAGTAGGTTGCCAGCGGGCCGGGAAGTCGCCACGTTAGGTCAATGATGGTCATGCTGATGTGTGCGGATAACAGGAACGAGGGAACAAACCGAACGGCCAACCGCTACCGGGGTTGGCCACGGGTCAAAGTACAAAAATCCTTTCAGCGCGTGCGGCCTTTGGCGGCTGGCACGGACGCGCGGGCGTGTAACGCTTGCGGCGGAAGTGCGAGAGTGTGGCAGGTTTGTAGCTTTGCTAACACACACACCGTTAACCTAATCACACACACACGCACATGAATATTGCTGTTTTGCTGGGAGGAACATCGCCGGAGCGTCACGTTTCCATGGCCAGTGGCAAAGGGGTTGCCACGGCCTTGCTTGCCGCCGGGCACACCGTCCACCTGTATGATATTGCGCTTGGAGCCAACGCCCTGATCTCCTTCAGCGACCTCCACCTTCCCACCGAGCAGGCTCCCGACGATGCCGAGCTTTCCAGTTTCAACAACAACGCGATTATCACTGCTGTGCAATCGTTGCCGCAGGATCTTGACGTTGCGTTTCTGGCACTGCATGGCGCGCCGGGGGAGGATGGCACTGTGCAGGGATTGTTGGAGTTGCGCGGAATCCCCTACACTGGCTCCAGCGTTCTGGCAAGTGCGCTGGCAATGGACAAAGCAATGTCCAAGCGGGTGATGGAACACTACGATATCCCCACCCCCCGCTGGTTCCAGGCCACACGCGGGCAACTGGATCCATCAATGCTCCGCTCCCGCGTTGAGCAGTACACCGATTTCCCCGTGGTGGTCAAGCCGAACGATGGAGGCTCAACCGTTGGGCTTACCATTCTGAACGATGCCGATGGATTGGAGACGGCGTTCCAGCTGGCCGGGCATTACTCGGCAACGGTGTTGTTCGAGGAGTTCATCGAGGGGCGCGAGCTGACCGTGGCAATTTTGGGGGAGGAAGCCTTGCCGATTGTTGAGATTCGCCCCAAAAGCGGCATCTACGATTACGCCAACAAGTACACCGCCGGGCGCACCGAATACTTCTGCCCTGCGGACCTTCCCCGCAGCCTTGCCGAAGAAGTGCAGGAGCTTGCCCGACGCGCCCATGCTGCGTTGGGTTGCAGCGGCTACAGCCGTGTGGATTTCCGGCTGGATACCGATGGCCAGCCGTTCTGCCTAGAGGTCAACACCCTTCCCGGAATGACCGCCACCAGCCTTGTTCCCAAAGCCGCAGCGGCGGCTGGGATGAACTACCAAGAACTCTGCGAGCAGATTATTCGATTGTCGCGAAGTGGAGGGTGAGGTTCGCTAAACAAGCGAATTCCTCATACTTCATCGTTTTCCGGGGCGGCCCTGGTAGCCACCGTTTCGCCAGAAGGTGACGCGGCCAAGCCTGTCGAACGGGGGGAACAGGTGCATCCCCCCGCCAACAATGTCGGGAAGGTGGTCGCCGTTCAGGTCACCAACGTCAATTGTCAGCAGGTGCGTTGGCGCGGTGGCGATTCCGTGGCCCATAAATTTTTGCTTCCCGTTATTCTCTAACCAGATCAAACTTGCGCGGCGCGGGTCGCTCCAGTCGTTGAACAGGCTGCTGGCCACCACGTCGGTGTCGCCATCGCCATCAAGGTCCGCGGCCTGGGCGCGGTAGGCCCCGTAGTAGCGGAGCAGGTCGTGCGAAACGAACTTCAGGTTCCCCTTATTCTCCAGCCATTGCACCCCGTGATATGGGCGAACAACGATGGTGGGAAGATCCAAGTTGTCGCCGTTGGAGTACAGAATATCTAGGTCGTTGTCACCATCAATATCCACCAGCTGAATGCCCGACGATCCGTAGCTGGGGGTTGGGGCTTTGAAGATGGTTTTCTCCTGGAACCGCTTTGCCGGAAGCACTGGCTTCGCATTTTTTTTGCCTGATTTTTTCTGGTTCAACAACACGCTCACCTCCTCATGCTCTTGTGAGATCACCGCCACGATGTCCAACTGGTGGTCGCCATTCAAATCAGCTATCGGGACGTTGATTGCGCCAGCTTTTCGGCTGATGATGTGATACTCAAACTGCCCAGCTTCTTTCTGCTCAATCCAGCCAACGCCGCCACGGTTCAGGTAGCCGAAATCGGCCACCGCGAAATCCACATCACCATCGCCGTCCAGATCCCCCGGCTGTACGTCGGCAGCGCGGCCAATCGAGTCAAGTATCACCTTCCCTTTGAAGTTCATGGCTCCGTCGTTTATCAGCAATCCAACTGCGCCAACGGGGGCATCGGTGGGGGCCATGCTGCCGATGCACGCCACCACAACGTCCAGCGCGCCATCGCCGTTAAAATCCAGCACCTCGGCATGGCCCGGGTTGGGGAGCTGCGCAATCGTGTCCTCGCGCCAGACAGAACCGACGCGGTGGATCCAAGAAAGCAGTTCGCCGCCAGCATCGCAGACCAGAAGATCGTTCTGGCCGTTTTGGTCAAGGTCAACCACGTTCACATGGCCGATAGCTGGGCGGCTGGCGGTATCAATCGCCAAGCCGATTGGCTGTGCCGAAAATCCTATCGGCGAGGTCAGCGGGTCGGGGGCAAGCTGCGGCTGGTGCTGGGGGCTGAAGGTGTAGTAGTAGTGAATCACCTCCAACCAAACGCTATCGCTGTAGTTGGCCATTTTGCGGGTATGCAGCACTTCTATCATGTGCTGGATTGCTTCGGACCAGCTATCCATTGGCAGCAACTCCGGCTGCGGCACAAGGTGGCACCCGCCACAACGGAACGGTAGGTTGATTTTTTTTGCCCACGCTTGCTTGCTCAGGCTCGCTTTGGCGTTCAGGTAGTTTTTGGGGTCATCGCCAACGCGAGTTGCGGTTCCATCTTCGTGGCAGGCATTGCACGGGGTGCGCGGTTCGGCAGCGGTTGGCGTGGTAGAAGGGGTGGCAGCCCCAACCCCAGCCAACAGAAGCGCCGCAAGAAGAAGACCCACGAAAACAAGAGAAAAGGGTGAGTAAATTTTAGAGGTTGGAGTTGGCATCAAGCAAAGCGGTTGGCGTGTGTCTGGTTGATCTTATCGCAGTTTGGCAAGCATGAAGTCGAGCGCAAGCGTCACCTGTTTTTTTGTTAGGGTTGTGTGGCCCCCTTTGGCCGGCATCAGGCCAAAGCCTTCCAGCGAATGCTTCAGCAACGTTTTGCGCCCTTTGCCCAGCCGCTCCTTCCACTCCTCCCGATTTCCCAGCCGTGGCGCGCCTTGCGCTCCGGTTTCGTGACAGGCATGGCAGGTAAGCTGGTATATCTGCTCCCCCTTTGATAGCCGCTTGGGGGATTGCTCTGCTGGCAATGTCACCATTGGATGATTAGCTCCACTTACGGGGCCATGGCTGGCGATTGTGCTGGCGGCCATTGCAACGCTGACCCCCAACAACACTGCTGCCAATGCCGCCAGCAAGATAGGACTCTGTATCTTCATGCCAGAAGAACGAATAAGGAGCCGCAAAAATTACCAACCCAGAAGATTTTTTCCGGTTGGCAGGCAATGTCCCGGCTGGGGTTTGCGTCCATCCAGCGGTTTATCGAATGCCCCTTTTCTACTTCCCGCCATTGTGTGAGGAGCGAAGCGACGTGGCACCGCAAAGTGCAGCGGCGCAAGCCCATCCTGCGGCGGACAGTGAGTTCAAGGTTCTCCCAGAAACACGACTTTGGTCTAATCTTCAACCCTATTTACCAGCTTCCAGCGATGACGCAGAACACCAACACAAACCCGTGGGGCAAGGCATTTCGCGAGGCACGCACGGTGCTGCTTCCGGTGATTGTTGTGGCCATTGGGTTCAACCTCTTCTCCGCCACTGGCGTGCCCTGGGTTCGGACCATGCCGCAAGGCCCAGCCATCAGCAACGATGAGCTTTTTGGCGGCGACACCACGGCGGCCCCCGCCAACACGCTCCCCCCCACCATTGCTGAATCCCCGCACGACACCGCCACCGCCAACGACAGCGCCGCAGCAATTGCAGCACTGGAACAACAACGGGTTGAGGATTCGCTGAAAGCCGCACGCAAGGCCGCCGCCGACAGCATCCAAAAAGCAAAAGCCGCCGAAGCCCAAGTGAAAGAAGCCGAGAACGTGCAGAAAGGGACGGTGAAGGAGATCACCACCGACCAAGCCAAGATGCTGTTCGACCGGAAGAAAGGATTCTGGATAGATGCGCGCCCGGCGGACTTGTACGCCAAAGGGCATATCCCACGGGCAATCAACATCTTCCCGGAAGAGCTTCGCAAGCATATCAACGACCTTCCCGCCAGCGATTTGAACACCCTGATTGTGGTCTATTGCAACGGCGGATTATGCGAACTAAGCCACGAGCTTGCCAACAGCCTGGTGGCAATGGGATTCACCCGTGTGGTGGTTTATACCGGCGGCGAAGCCGAGTGGAGCGAGCGGGGATATCCGCTGGTGACGAAGTAATCCGCAAGCAACCCGAACACGCAACCAACATCAATCTATGAGCAACCTGATATCTGCTAACTCACCGCTTCTTCCCGAGGAATCCGCACCGGCGAATACCCCGTTGCTGCAAACCCTTTCGCTTGCGGCACGGCTGCTGGTCGGCTTTGTGATGCTGGTTGCCGGCGCGGGGAAGTTAGGGGCAATCGAACAGTTCGGCCACAACATCTACAACTACCAACTGCTCCCGTTATCGCTGGTGAACATTGCCGCACTGCTGTTTATTTGGGCCGAGATCACCATCGGCATTTTGCTGATTGTTGGCGCGGCGGTGCGGGGAAGCGCGTTGATTAGCGGGGTGCTGCTGCTGCTGTTTATCGCTGCGGTGCTTTGGGCCATGTCGCAGGGTTTGGAGATTGATTGCGGATGCTTCGGCAACGCCAATGGCGAAGGTGGGGTGAAAGTTGGATGGCCAAAAGTGCTGGAAAATCTGGGGCTGCTTGCCGCCTCCATGTTCCTGATCTACTTCCCCCGCTCCTACTTCAGTCTGGATCAGGTTATTCACCAACATTGGGAATCGTAGCACCCGACCTCCGTTTTCATTTCATCACTCACAGGATACTTCCACGTGATCCGCATATCGCTAACGCCGCGCCAGAACGAGATTTATGAGTTCATCCGCAGCTGCATCCAGCAGCAGGGCGTGCCGCCAACGCTTCCCGAAATCGGGGCGCGGTTCGGGATGAAATCGAACAACGGCGTGAACGATCTGCTGAACGTGCTGGAACGAAAAGGCTACATCATCCGCCGCCGCGGAACCGCACGCGGCATTGCCCTAACCGACCACGCCCCCCCTTCCGACCCAAAAAGCAAAGGGGTGAAAAAGCTGCCAATCGTTGGCGAAGGGGAAGCATCCAACCCCATGTCCATGTTTCTGAACCAGCAAGGAACGCTTGCGCTGGACCCCCAGCTTGTCCCCCCCGGCAACGCCTTCCTTGCCGTGGTGGCCGATGACGGAATGGACAAAGAAGGGATACTGAAAGGGGATTACGTTGTGGTGCAGCAAAACCCAACCCCACCCAACGGCGCGCTGGTGTTTGCCCTTTCCGGAAGCGACCAAATCGTCCGCCGCAGCAGCCCCGATGGAGCGCACCTGCTATCGGCCAACCGCTACTATCCAGCCGTCGGGGTTCAGGATTCGGAGAACGTGCAGATCGTCGGGGAAGTAACCGCAATACTCCGAACCGTGAAGCGGAACCCCGCCACCTAACAGCAATAGACCCGCCGCCCCTTCCGCCTGCGCGTTCGGTTCTGTTTTGTACTTTTGGCAAGCCTTTTTCTGCCCACCGACCTATCGCGCACGCATCGCCATGACCGAACCAGCAGCAACAACCGAACACACCGACATAGCCCACATCACTATCGCCTCCCCCGCTGGGTTTCTCTCCATCCAAGGGACGCGCCGTGGCGTTAGCGGCATCCGCTTTGTTGAGACCGCCCAACCCGCCACCCAACGGCTTCCGGCCCCACTGCGCGATTGCGCTATTCAATTAGAGGAATACTTCGCCGGGAAACGGCAGGAATTTTTCTTGAAGTTAGATATGTTCGGCACCGAGTTCGAGCAGCGCGTCTGGCAGGAAGTGATGCACATCCCATTTGGCGAAACTCGTAGCTACGGGGAGATAGCCGAGGTGCTGGGAGACACAAAAATTGTGCGCGCCGTTGGCCAAGCCAACGCCCACAATCCGTTGATGATTGTAGTCCCCTGCCACCGCGTTGTTGCCCACGATGGCGCACTGGTTGGCTACGCCGGCGGACTTCACCGGAAACGCTGGCTGCTGGATCACGAAGCCAAAGCATCGGGAATGAAGCTGGCGTTGTAAAACCACACCGCAACCTCCATCACTGTTCACTCTGCACCATCTCAAGAGCGATTATCGGTATTCCAAAGACGTAGTGCACAACACCTTCCCCTTCCCCGATGCCATCACCGAGAAGCAGCGGGAATCCGTAGAAAAGCCTGGGGGAGATGCCAAAGAGGTCGAACGTAGATCGGCTATCACTTCGCCTTCCCACCAAGCCTGGGGGGAAGAACTACTGAGTGTCGAATAGCCACTGACCACTGACCACTGACTACTGACCACTGACCACCAATTTTCATTCTTCATCCTTCCCCAACACAAACTCCAATCCCTGCGCTAACTCAGGGTGGCGGAAACGATAGCCGGTGGCAAGCAGCACTTGTGGCGTTACCCGCTGGCTGGCAAGCAGCAACTCCTTCCCCATTTGCCCCAATGCTGTTTTCAGCGCGAAGGCGGGCACGGCAAGGGCGCAAGGGCGGCCAAGCACCGATGCCAGCGTTCGGGAGAACTCCCGATTGGTGGCGGGGTTGGGTGCAACAAGGTTCATTGCTCCGTGGATATCCTCGTTCATCAGCGCGTGGTGGATTCCGCCGATGGTGTCGTCAATCGTGATCCAGCTCCAGAACTGCTGCCCGTTGCCCAACGGCCCGCCAACCCCCAACCGGAACGGGAGCAACATTGGGGCAATCGCACCACCAGCCGGGGTCAGCACAAGGCCGATGCGTGGGTGCACCACTCGGATTCCCGCCTGGCGGGCTGGCTCGGCAGATTCCTCCCATCGTTGGGCAATCGCCGATAAAAAAAGGTCGCCCGCGCCCGCCGATTCATCCAGCAATTCCGCGCCACGGTCGCCGTAGAACCCGACGGCGGATGCCGAGATCATCACCGTTGGTTTCTGCTTCAGTTGCGCAATGGTGGTTGCCAACAGTTCGGTGCCCAGCACACGGCTTGCAATGATTGCCATGCGTTTGCTTCCGGTCCAGAGCGCGGCAATTGGTTCGCCAGCCAGATGCACCACAGCATCAATCCCTTCCAGGCGCGCTGCATCAATTTCCCCTGTTTCCGGATTCCAATGGATCATATGTTCTGATGAACGCCCCCGCGTCAGCCCAATCACCCGATGCCCGCCAGTTGATAGGAAGGCAGCAAGCTGAGTTCCAAGCAGCCCGTTCGGGCCGGAGATCAGCACGGTTAATCGTGGTTTGTGGGCGTGCAACTGGTGGTCGGCAAGATCACGCTGGGTTAGCTGGTGGCGGTAGCGAAACGCGCGGTCGAACTTCCGGCGGGCGAAGCCACCGGCCACCAATCGGCCAAGCCGGCCAAACCGGAGCGTATATTCCAAACGGTCGGTCAGAATCGTGGTGTGGTTATCCTCGGAAGCGAACTGATGAAGGTGCTGGTATCGGGCAAACGGCCCGGATTCTTGCACATCCAGAAATTGGCGGCCATGCAGATACTCCTGATGCCGGATACTCCATTTCATCGGGAACAGGCCGGGCCTAATGCGAAGCACCACACGCGCGCCGTCGCGGATTCCGCCGGTGTGGGAAAGGATGGTTGTTGCTTCCCACGGGGGCATTAGTCGTGTAAGCGCGCCGGGGCGTTCGTGCCAATCGAACACCTGCTGGGTTGGGGCCGTAATTCGTGTGCTGTACTGGCGAACTTCCGGTTTCATGTTGGTGCGGTTCCGGTATGATTGTGCTGCGTTCCTGCTGTGGCTTGAATCTACGGTATGAGGTGGCACCACCGACCTCGACCGTCCATGCTGATTCGAATATCAGCAGCCGCAACTGGACAACCCGCGAACGCCGAAATGAACTGCGCTCCCTGATCGCTGTTGAACATCTCCGGCCCGCCACTGCTGAGCGCTTCCTCCTTGCGGGCTTCGCCCTGCTGTGAACGCGCTACCCGCTTGTCATCAAAGATCGACTCTGCTCCATCAAGCAGCTGCTTCTTCCATTGTGAAATCTGGTTGGGACGAACCCTATAACGTGCCGCCATCTCGTTGATCGTCTTCTCGCCGCGTAGTGCTTCTGGGCATGATGCTCCTTCTCCTTGCTGTTAGATCTGCCGCGAATCTACACGACCATCCACCAACTCTTCCTGTCCAAATTTTGGAGTCCACTATAGTTCCCCCAACGCAGTCTTCAGGGCACTGTGGTCTTGTTGCGTGCGGCTTGCCTTGTGAGGAGGGGGGGGTGTTTGCACCGAATTAAATCACCGCATCAATCCCAAACGCAACGGCGGAAACGGGGCGAAGCTCAACGCCGTCACGGGGAGTAGTTTTGCGGGCGTTTGCTTCGGGAAGCACCACGGTTTTGAATCCCAATTTTGCGGCTTCGGCAACGCGCTGGTCGGCTTGCACAACTGTGCGGATTTCCCCACCTAAACCGATCTCACCAATCACCACTGCCTCGCTTTCGGCAGGGATGTCGCGGAAGCTGGAGACGATTGCCGCAGCCACAGCAAGGTCCACCGCAGGATCATCCACCCGCACGCCGCCAGCAATATTGACGAAGACATCGAACTGCCCAAGCCCCAGCCCAAGCCGTTTTTCCAGCACCGCCAACAACATCTGCAGCCGCTTGTAATCGAACCCCGTTGCCGACCGCTGCGGCACGCCGTAGCTGGTTGGCGTAACCAGTGCTTGGGCCTCCACCAAAATCGGGCGGGATCCCTCCAGCGTGGCAGTAATCACCGATCCGCTTGCGCCGTAACTCCGTTCCGATAAGAACACCGAGCTTGGATTAGCCACCTCTACCAACCCCTGCTCCCCCATCTCGAACACGCCGATTTCGTTGGTGGATCCGTAGCGGTTTTTTGTGGTTCGCAAAATTCGGTACAGGTGCGTGCGCTCCCCCTCAAATTGCAGCACCGTATCCACCATGTGTTCCAGCACTTTTGGCCCAGCAATGGTTCCTTCCTTGGTCACGTGGCCAACGATAAAAATGGAGGTCCCGGTGGTTTTGGCAAGCTGCATCAGCGCGGCGGTACACTCACGCACTTGTGCAACCGATCCGGGAGCCGATTCAATTTCGGGGTGGTAGGTGGTTTGGATTGAGTCAACAATGGCAACATCGGGGGCAAGGTCACGGATTGCGCCAACAATCAGCGAAAGGTTCGTCTCGGTCATCAGGCTAACGCCGGGGTTGTACACGCCCAGCCGGTCGGCACGCATTTTAATTTGGCGAAGCGATTCTTCGCCGGTGATGTACAGGATTGCGCGCCCCTTCAGCCCAGCACACATCTGCGCCATCAGTGTGGATTTGCCAACGCCGGGATCCCCGCCAACAAGGATGATAGAACCTGCCATAATTCCCCCACCCAACACCCGATCGAACTCACCAATCCCCGTCAGGATGCGAAGCTCCTGCTGCACCGAAACTTGATCCAACGTCACCACTTCGGCGCGTGTGGTTGCCGAGCGTGGCCCGCGTGCGCCGGAGGGAGCGGCTGGGGCGGCTATCTCCTCCACATACGTTTCCCAGTTGCCACACGATGGGCATTTCCCAACCCACCGCGAAGCAACCGCGCCGCAGCTTTGGCAGACAAATCGAGTACGTTGTTTGGACATGGTTCGGTGAAAGAATTATTGGTGATTGGCGGTAATGATGACTTGGCGAATATACAACTTGCCGGTTGCCGTTACCCAGAGAACACCATGATAAAAAATCAGAGAAGAAGATTTACCTTTGGCCGAACCCATGTGGGGTTGCTTCCTTCCACCGTTACTTTTTACACCAATGCCGAACCTTTCCACAAAACCTTCGTGCGTCCTTAGGCTGTTTCTTCCATTCCTCGTTCTGTTCTGCTCCGTATCACCCTGCATTGCCCAAGAAGAGGAAACTCCATCACCGTACACCAGTGGTTGGTTACGGGATGGGCTAATCGTCGGCGGCAGTTTTGCGGTGGGCCTTACCGCATCGGCCTTGAACGATGAAATTGCCCCGCTAACCGAGCAACAAGTGCTGGCTTTATCAAAGGATGATATCAACGCGCTTGACCGTGCCACAGCCTCCAACTACTCCCCTGACATCAGCCGCGTGAGCGATATTCTGCTTGGGGCTACAATGGTTTTACCAGTAACATTCGCCTTCGATAGCAGGATGAACGATGATGCCGGAACGTTGGGATTGATGTACTTCGAGACGCTGATGTTTGCAACGTTTTTGCCCTCGTACGGGAAAGGGGGTGTGCAACGTACACGCCCTTTTGTGTATGTCCCAGAAGCACCGATGGAGGAGAAACTAACAGCCGAAGCACGCCGCTCATTTTTTAGTGGTCACGCCTGTTTGGCGTTTTCTTCTGCGGTATTCTTTTCTACGGTCTATGGCGACTACTACCCGAACTCTGCATGGAAACCATATATCTGGGTCGGGTCGCTAACGGCGGCAACGTTGGTGGGTGCGGGGCGGCATTTTTCTGGCGCGCACTTCCCTACCGATATTCTTGTGGGTGCTGCGGTAGGTTCGTTGGTCGGTTGGGGGATTCCGTATCTACACCGCGTCAACAGCGATGATGATGGCATGAGCCTGATCCCCACCGTCAGCGGGTCGCACGTTGGGTTAGCAATGCATATGAAGTGGTAGCATAGCCCCAATATCAACAAGACACCGCCCGGAATACCTGCGCATTCCGGGCGGTGTCTTGTTGATTTTCTCCCCCTGTTATTTACTGGCTCACCTTACGCAACACCATTGGCAGCGTGTCCGATGCCATCTGAGAAACCCGGTGGGTTACTCAGCCTTGCCCAAACGGCGCAAATACGATTGCAACTGCTGGCGTTGCTTGGCTGAAAGGGGGGTTACATCAATCACTGCCTTGCCATTCACCATTTCGTACTGAAGCTGAGTTGCTCCCCCTCGTGTTCGTTTTCCTTCCCCTTTCTGCACCAGCGTGACTTGGATTGTCAGGGCCGAATCAAGATGCAGCTGGGCATTGCGTGCCACCGATTTGCCCGCAAACAGGCGTTGCGTGGCCGGCCCGGTAACGGTCAGTTGGCTGTTGCTCAATCCAATAAGATCATCCGCTCCAACTTGTGGGCCAGCGGCGGCGGCAATTCCTTTTTGTGATGGACTGGTTGCAGCCACCCGGGCCGGGTTGGACTCTATTTTCCGGACTTTGGAACGCGACTTTCCCTCTTCTGATTTCTCTGCCGCAAATCCAGCCGGGACATCCTCGGAATCATCCTTGAACTGCTTGGAAGAAGGGTTTGCATTTCTGCCACGCGGGTTCACCTTGTGCAGATCCGCAGCGATGATTGGCGCAGGCGGTGGCGGCGCGGCGGTGGCAGTCCAACTGTCAGAAGCGCTCATGGACTCTGATCCCCATTCCATCTGCGCCACCGACGCGGAATCTTCCGCTGCTTCTCTGGAGACTGACCCCATCAAACTGATGCCGCCGCTGGGTGGGATGGAGTGGCTGAACACCACATCTCTATCCAATGGGCTTGCTGCGTCCACATCTCCATCAAGCACATCGGCGATAGTTGTGGGGGAGGTGGTATCGGCAGGAACGAAGGTTTTAGAGCCTCTTCCATCCAGCAGTACGGTGCCGTCCTTAGCATTGATTTTCAGCGGAGTTGTGATTTCATCCTCATCAAGTTTTGCGATCCCTCCGCCGCTGGCTTCGGTTGCGCCGCTGGCCGTGGCTATTGTCGCACCAGAAATATCTTCCACTGTTCCAGATAGCGCAGATAGGGAAGTAGGTTCGGAAGCCATGTCATCCATTTCAGCGATTGCATCATCATCGTGGCGCGCTTCCGCTGGACTGGTGCGGGCGCGGTACAATGCCACATCAGCTTCATCCGCTGCAACGGCTGCTGGTTGGATAGCTGGCTGATTCATCGCCAACAGTTCTTCCCCAACGTTTCCCGCAATCACAGAATCGGCCTGAATCGGGGAAGTTGCTCCATTGCCCGCTTCTGTTGTTGCTTGTGGCCGGGCGTTCAACCCAACGTCCTGGCCAGACTGAGCATCGGCAAGGCTTGGCTCGGATTGGTTGCCGCCAAACCCGCCACGTTGCCAAACGATGCCGCCGGCAACCACCAACACCAGCAGCGGAAGCAGGATTGCGGCCAATCGCCGACGGCGGCGCGCAAGCGTTTGATTGGCTGCCAATACCGAGCGGGGAGCAGGATGATTTGGTGGCGCAAACCGCGGCCCAGTGGAAGCTGGCGGAGGCTCCTCCAGCAACGACGCTACCAGAGCTGCCGGAACGGAAGCTGCCGAATCGGTAAGCGATCCCATCCCTTCTTCCTGTTGCAGGCGGCTGAACAGGGCGTTGCGCATCTGCACGCTTGGCGTGTGCAGCACCCGTGCGTCGCGCGCAACCCCCTGCAAGGCGATCTGCGCCCTGAAGATCTTCCGCGCCTCGGGCGAGACCGACAAGCGATGATGCAGCTCGGCCTCGGCCTCACTGCTCAACGTGCCGTCAAGGTATTGTGATATTAGATCTTCGATATTCATCGTGCTGTTTTCCGAAAGCTCATTGGAGTGCCAAATGCCAAGTGTCGAGTGTTGAATGGAAATGGGTGAGGTGGCTGGCATTGTTTACTCATCGTTCACCAAAAATTTTTCTAATGCTTTGCGAAGTGCGCGGCGGGCGCGACTGATTCGCATTCGGGCTGCTTCTTGGGTGCAACCGACGGTGGTTGCCACCTCCTCATACTCCATTCCGTTGACCTCACGCAGCACAAACACATCCCGAAGTGATTGCGGCAGAAGGTCAATCGCTATCTGCAGTTGCTTGTAGATTGTCTCGCTGGCGAACAGATCATTTTCGCCGTACAACTGCGAGAAGGATTCCTCGATGGGAACCATCAGGCGTTCGTCCCAGCGGCTGGTCTCCTCGTCGTCGCTGGGGGTAAGGCTGATGGTGGGGCGGTTCGAGCGGTGGAAGCTGATAGCCAGATTGTGTGCCACACGGAACAACCACCCACGGAAATTCTGCACCGGCCTGTACTCTTCTCCACGGTTCAAAATCTCCTGCCGCCGTCCCCGCTCGCGGAATACTTTCACAAACGTCTCTTGGAACAGGTCGTCGGCAACGTCAGGGGTGTCTTTCAGGATGGTGCGCAGGTAGGTCAGGATGCCTTTATTGTAGCGTTCGTACAGGGCAACATAGGCTTGCTCGCTTCCAAGCAGAAACTGCTCAAGCAGCGTTTCATCGCTAAGGTCGGCTGCGGCTGATGTTCGTATCTGGTGTCGGGAGTTCAACGCAATGCTCAAGATTGTTTCGGTTGCGCGTTACTTGGCCTGACGCAGCGGTGGGAGTGATGTAACACCAGCAGCGCGAGATCACCACGGTTTGTGCGATGTGTGGTGTGGTTATAAATCCCGTGCGGAGAATGTGTCCCCCCCCTGCAACGTCCCTTTCTGCAGCCCCTTGCGGAACCAGCGCGTGCGCTGCTCGGAGGTCCCGTGCGTGAAGGCATCGGGAACGGTGTAGCCTTGTGCCTCCATCTGCAAACGGTCGTCGCCGATGGCGGTGGCGGCGCGCAAGGCTTCTTCGATATCGCCAATTTCCAGCAACCCTTGCTGTTGCGCGTGGTGCGCCCAAACCCCGGCCAGATAATCGGCCTGAAGCTCCAACCGCACCGAGAGCTCGTTGGCTGCGGTTTTCCCCACGCGCTGCTGCTGGCGGTGAACCCGCTCGGAAATTCCCAACAGGTTCTGGACGTGGTGGCCAACTTCGTGGGCAATCACGTAGGCTTGCGCAAAATCCCCCGGCGAGCGGAATCGGCTGCGAAGCTCGCGGAAAAAGGAGAGATCAATATAGACCTTCTGATCCATGGGGCAGTAGAAGGGGCCCACCGATGCCCCCGCCGCGCCGCACGCCGACTGAACCTGGTCGGAAAAAAGAACCAATCGCGGCTGACGGTAGGCCTCACCTTCGCGCTGCATAATCCCCGACCAAACGTCCTCGGTGTTCCCCAACACTGCCGAGACGAACGCCTTGACGGAATCGTCGGCAGGATTGGTTGGAGGGGTAGCTTCCGCCCGCGAAGGGGAAGGGAGCATCGGAGCTTGGTCGGTGACGGCACCGGGATCCACCCCAAGAAGGTAGGCAAGAAGTGCCATCACGATTGCCCCCATCCCCCCACCAACCGCTAACCCACGCCGCGGCCCCCCGCCTGTGCCACGTTGGTCTTCGATGTTGCTGCTTTGGCGTAAGTCTCTCCAGCGCATGATGTTTTCTGGTTGATGTGATTCGCGGTTGTGTGTTCCCTTCTTACATTTTCTGCTACTCACTCTCCTCGGCCTTCATCTTCACCCATTGGGTATCGGCCAGTTTTCCCTGGCGGAGAAGTGCTGTTCGTAGCAGGTTTGCCACTTCCTCATCCTCCGGCAAAATAGAAAAGGTTTGCTGTAATAGTTGCTCGGCCCCGGTGGTGTCTTCTTCCTTCAGCAATCGCTTGGCAATCGCCACCGAGGTGTCGCGGGCGCGGGTCTCAAATTCTTCACGAAGGCTTTCGTAGAACTCATCGTACAAACCGGGGAAGGGCACTTGGCCACACCACATGGCCAGCGTCTGCTGGATGTTCCGCAAGGCATCGGCAACGCCCCCTTCGCGAAGCGCCTGCCGGGCGTTGCGGAGCGCGGTGTAGGCTTCCAGAATATCAGCGTGGCACAGGTCGGGGTGCAGTCGTGGGGTGTCGCCATCGGTCAGGATCATTTCCGTGCCGATTACCTCGCGAAGGCGAAGCACGGCAACGTTCATCGAGCGGCGTGCGCGGTCGGGATCCTGGAAGTCGTTGGTGGCCAGTCGGCAAAAATCAATTTTTTCTAACGGTTCGCGCAGCATTGCATCGGCCACCAGAAGCCCCAACAGGGCTTGGTTCCGTGCCCCGCGAAGCCGGGTTGGTTCGGTTCCGCGAGCTTGGATTGTCATCTTGCCAAACATTCCAATCCGCAAGGCTGGCTCGTCAACGGTAGCCGATTGCTGATTCCCTTCGGCGGTTTTTGCCATCCCACGCGCAGTGCGCCGCCAACGGGCTGCCTCCTCTGGCGGAAGAACGTGGCCGTAGTGCTCCATCACCCCTTCGATTGGGGTGTGCATCCCATGCTCCACAAACCACTCAATCACGCTTCGCACCACCGTTTGCGGAAGCTGGCTGGCGGCATCCACTGCCCACCCCTTCCCTTCGGCTTGGGCGCGCTTCATTTGGTGCAAAAAGCAGTAGCGGTCGGCAAGGTCGTAGATGCGGAGTATCGGCTGCTGAAACTCCTTGCGCAGGCTCTCCATCGCCTCCATCACCATTGGCTCAACTCCATTGCCAGCGGTTATCGCAGCGTGAAGTTGCAGCAGTGGATGCTCTTCTTCTTCCAACAAACCGTCAGTCGGGTTGGCGTTGGGGGATACCTGATTCCAGAAGAGTTTCTGCACGGTTGGCAGATCTTCGGGATCGAACTGGCAGAATTTGGCCATTGCAGCCGCCCCCTCCGCGTCGAACCGGAGGGCGAACGCAAGGCAAATATCCCAGCAACGGCGGGCGATTAAGGTGTGCAATCCTTCATCAACATCCCCCCAGTTTGGCAAGGCCGCAAGCAGCGATTGAAGTTCCATTGCCGAAGCACCCATCAACGCCAGCGACGCAGCCTTCAGCAACGAAGCGGAGTAGAAACTTTGCCAGTAGGCGGCATCGCGGAAGTAGCGCAGCAGCGGGTTGGCTTGGGTGATGGTTTCGGCGGGATATCCGGTTGTGTACAGAAACTCTAGAATCCACGGGCGGTGGCGCAGATCGCCTCCATCCAGCGCGTCCAGTTGCTGGCGCAGCCGCTGGCGGCGCGATAACTCCTCGGCGGTGTCGAACTTCAACATCAGATAGCGCGCAACCTGCAACAACGCATGGCTTTTGAACGGCTCGGTGGCTTGCTGGCTTTCCATCAGCTCATCCAACTCCTGCTCAATCACCTCCATCCGCCCAAGATCTGGCTCGATAATGGCAAAGTGCATTGCCTGGCTCAGGAACTCTAGATATGGGAAATCGAAACGGACTTCTGGATGCTTGCGGCAAAGCGATTGAACCTCCTGCCAGACGTTCAGATAGGTGGGGTCCTGGGTGTGCCACAGATATTCTTGCTGGAAGGAGAGCGCGTACATCCGTGCGGTTGGGTAGCCATCATCCAGCAGCTTTGCCGATAGCTGCATAATCTCCTCAATCATTTCGGCATAGGCTTCGGGGGCATTTCTGGAACGGAGTTGGTTTACCCCACGCATCAGCAACTCAATCCGGATTCGGTCCTGGTCGGTTTGATTGTCCCAATGCTCCACCTCCTGGTAGATAGCCTGGCAAGCGTGGTAGATTGTTAGGGCGTAGGGCCAATCGGCAGAGTGATCCAGCGTGGCAGCAACCGGAAGCAGCCGCCTGATTGCTTGTTCGGTTATCGGCTGTGGCAGCGGTTCCGGGTTAGCGCACTCCAGCAGAAATTGAAATGGGCGAACGGAGAAGATCGGGGGGAAATCGGCAATCAGTCGAGCAATGCTTCCGAACGATGGTGTGGCACGTTCCCACAACCAGCGGTGCAGCAGCGTGTGGACAAACGCAAACGGCGGATGAGAGCTTGCCACGCCATTCAGCGAATAGGAAACCGTAAGCGGGCGGGCAATCACCCCTTGCTCAACAAGCTGCGGCAACAGTGTTTCAGCGTCGGGAAGAAGCCGTGTAGCCGATTCAAGCGAGAACGATTCCCCCAACACCGCAAGCAGCTGGGCAGCGTGAAGCTCTTGATCGGAAAGGTGAGAGATCATCCCTTCGGAGATACGCTGGGCGGTGCGGCCCACCACTTCGGCAAACGCCCCCGGTGTAAGGCTAATCTGCCAGACGTTGGTTGCCTCCTCCATCCGCATCGCGCCGCTGTTGATTGCCCCACGAAGGGCCGAACGGAACGCCAGCGGATTGCCAAGCGTTGCCCGCTCCATTGCTTGCAAGGCTTGTGGGTTGGCGCGGTCGCCAAACAATTCGCGCCAAAGCTGGGCAAGGTCGTCGCGCTGCAATCCGCCCAGGGGTATCTCTTCGCGGATGAAGGGTTGCAGCAACCCACGGGCATCAAGGTCAGCCGGGCGCGACGTGCAGAGCAGCGCGATGGGGTCATCGGCAAGCGAATCAAGCAGAATCGCAAACTCGCGGAGGGTGATCCCGTGCAGCAGATGGATATCCTCGATTACCAACAGCGTGCGGCGCAAGCCAGCAATCCGTTGCAGTGCGGCGGCCACAGCGGCGATTGTCCCTTCCGGTTCCTGCTTCAGCAGCGGCCCTGCCGATTCGGAACCCCACATTGCCAACGCCAGCACCGGCCCAATGGATGCTGATTCTTCGGGGCGAAGCCGTGCGTGAACCACCGCGCCATCGGCAGCAGCAATCCGCCGGACTGATTCTTCAACAAGGCGACTTTTGCCGCTTCCTGCCTCGCCAATCAGCAATGCGGCCCGCAGCGTGGCGGCCTCGGTATCGTGCCACAACCGGGTGATCTGCTCAAGCTCGGCCAAACGCCCCACAAACGGCAGCGCGCCATTGCGAACAAAACGATCAATGGAGGGGATAGACATAAACGGGAGTATCTACTGCGAGCAGGAAAGGGTTTGATTGGGAAGATAGCACGGGAGATGGTGACGATTGACCAGCGGCATCAACCGGAAACAAGACAAGCCGCAGGATACGATGATCCTGCGGCTTGAAAGAAGTGCATAACTTCCGAAGAAAAAAACTCAGGCCAAGTGCCAGAGAGAGGGAGAGCGTGCTTAGCGTGCGTCGTCGGTGACGAACGGAAGGAGCGCAAGGTGGCGTGCGTACTTCACCGCACGGGTTAGCGCGCGCTGTTGCGTTGCGGTAAGCCCGGTGATACGCTTCGGGAGGATTTTCCCTTGGTCGTTGGTGAAGCGAAGCAGCAGCTTGGTGTTCGTGTAGTCAATGTACTCGATCCCCTTCAGCGGGTTCCGGCGGCGGCGCGGCGGCTCGGCACGTTTTTGCTGGCGAAGCGCAGCATCGGCGTTGTTTTGGTCGCGGCGATTATTAAAGCGTGGATTCACGATGGCCTGAAATATGGAAGTTCTACGTTGTTCGTATCGCTGGTTTACGAGGTCTGCTTGGAAGCGCGGATATCCTTGGAGCGTTGCGAGCGCTGGTTAAAGCGGTCAATACGTCCTGCGGTATCAATCATCTTCTGCCGTCCGGTGAAGAACGGGTGGCATTCGGAGCAGATTTCTAACTTGATGTTGCCGATTGTGGAGCGAGTGATAAACACCGACCCGCAAACGCAGCTTACCTGCGCAGCAACATACTTCGGATGGATTTTCTCTTTCATTGTTGTTCAGCCCCTTTTCAAAAAAAAGTGATTAACCCTTTACAGCTTTCTCAACTTCGGCAAGATCCTTCACCTGAATGAAGCGTTCGCCGAAGGTGTAAGTACCCCGATTGGACTTGTTCATCGTGACGATTTTCACCGAAATTTTGTCCGATGCGCCCTTTTTCTTGTTCTTATCTTGGAACGATTGCGTTTTTGCCATGGCTGACTCCGAATCTAGGTCGTTGTTATCGCTGTCTGCAGAAGAGGACGGCAAAGATACGCCCGTGCGTGTACGTTTACCAAGCCCTGAACATCTTGCAATTTTTCTGGGGAATCCACGATGGAAACCACGAAAGAGGGCGACCCCCTTGCGGGAAGCCGCCCGTCTTCCGTTTCTAGACCATTATGGGAACTTGCTGAAAGAGCTACGTTTGCCGTCCGGAAGTTGTACTGGTCGCGCTCTGTTGTGTGCAGGAGGGGGGAGTCGAACCCCCACGGGTGTTGAGCCCGCCAGATTTTGAGTCTGGTGCGTCTGCCTATTCCGCCACTCCTGCTTCTTGCCGTCGGTGTTGCCAAGTACGATGTTGTCAGAACTGGCATTCCTGTTCGGCAGATTCCGCAGTTCGGTAAGTGGCACTACCGTTCTGCGGAAAAGGGCTGCAATGATACGGCCACAGCCCCCACGAATGCAACAAAAGAATTGTAAACGGCAAATTATTCTGCCGAATCGCCGATTTCCTCGCTGTTTTCGCCATTCACTTCGCCATTGCTCTCCCCTTCTTCAGAGGCCACAATCGCCACCCCGGTGATTTGATCCCCTTCGTTCATGCGGATCAGCCGCACTCCTTGCGTGTTCCGGCTAAGCACCCGAATCTCGGCCACGTGCTGGCGGATCACCATTCCCCCTTTGGTCATCACCACAATGTCGTCGGCATCCACCACTTCGCGCATGGAGATGACGTTGCCGGTTTTGTCGGTGGTGTTCATGGAGATCACCCCTTTTCCGCCACGCCGCGTCAGGCGGAAGTCAGCAACTTGGCTCCGCTTGCCGTAGCCGTTTTCGGCCACCACCAGCAGGTTCGATTCGGTGCGTTTAACAGCCACCATGCCGATGACAAAATCCCCGCTGCCAAGCGTCACACCGCGAACCCCTGCGGCTTGGCGGCCCATGTCGCGCACGTCGGTCTCGCGGAACCGAACAGCCATTCCGGAATGGGTGCCGATCACAATGTCGTTGGTTCCGTCGGTTAATCGGGCTTCCACAAGGTTGTCGCCATCGGCAAGGTTAATGGCGATGATGCCGTTGGTGCGGATGTTTGCAAAATCTTTCAACGGCGTTTTCTTCACAGTCCCCTGTTGCGTCACCATAAAGACGAACTCTTCGGTGGTGAACCCACGCACGGCCATCACTGCGGTGATATTCTCATCTTTCTCCTTTGGCAGCAGATTGGCCAGCGAACGCCCTTTTGCGGCACGCCCCGCTTCCGGTATCTCGTAGATTTTCACCCGGAAGCAGCGGCCACGGTCGGTGAAGAAGACAAGGTAATGGTGGGTGGAGCCAACAAAGACGTGTTCGATGAAATCATCTTCACGGGTCTGCATCCCCGTCACCCCTTTTCCGCCGCGAAGCTGGCGACGGTAGCCGCTTGCGGGGAATCGCTTGATGAAGCCGTTGTTGCTGATAGTGACCACCATATCCTCCTCGGCAATCATATCCTCAATCGTGAAATCACGATAGTCGTAGATGATCTCGGTTCGGCGGGGGTTGTCGTACTTCTGCTTCAGATCCAGAAGCTCGGTGCGGATGATCTCCAGCTGCAGCTCTTTGGAGGCCAGAACCGCTCGCAGTCCTTCAATCATCTTGATGGTTTCGCGGTATTCGTCCTCAATTTTTTCACGCTCCAACCCAGTTAGCCGTTGCAATCGCATATCCAGGATTGCCTTGGATTGTATTTCCGACAGGCCGAACTTGCTGATCAGGCTTGCTTTTGCGGTTTCCACATCCTTCGATTTCTTGATCGTCTCAATCACCGCATCAATGTTGTCGAGCGCGATGATGTAGCCTTCAAGGATGTGGGCGCGGCGTTCGGCGGCTTCAAGGTCGAACTGAGTTCGGCGAACCACGACTTCGTTGCGGTGTTTCAGGAAGTGTTCCATCACCTCCTTCAGGTTCAGCACACGGGGGCGGCCATCCACCAACGCCAGCATAATCACGCCGAACGTCTGCTGCATTTGGGTATGCTTGTAGAGGTTGTTCAGCACCACTTCGGGGGTTGCGTCCCGCTTCAGCTCCACCACAACACGCACGCCGTCGCGGTCCGATTCGTCGCGGATGTTGGAGATGTCTTCCAGCCGTTTTTCCTTCACCAACTCAGCAATTTTCTCAATCAAATGGGCTTTGTTGACCTGGTAGGGGAATTCGGTGATAACCAGTTGTTCCTTGCCCGATTTCAGCACTTCAGTGTTCACCCTTGCGCGCATCACCACGCGGCCACGCCCACTTTGGAACGCTTCGGCAACGCCTTCATAGCCGTAAATAATCCCCCCGGTTGGGAAGTCGGGAGCCTTCACGAACTTCATCATCTCCTGGATGGTGACTTCGGGATTTTTGATCAACTCAATCAGCCCATCCACCACTTCGCCAAGGTTGTGTGGCGGGATATTGGTGGCCATTCCAACAGCGATCCCGCTTGATCCGTTGACCAGAAGGTTCGGAAAATTTGCGGGGAGAACGCTTGGTTGCTGCAGCGAGTCGTCGAAATTGGGGACGAAGTTGACGGTGTTTTTGTCAATGTCCCGAAGCATCTCCATGGCAACGTGGGTCAGGCGTGCTTCGGTATACCTCATGGCCGCCGGGGGATCTCCATCCATGCTGCCGAAGTTCCCCTGCCCATCCACCAACGGGTGGCGCATGGTAAAGTCTTGGGCCATCCGGACCAGCGTGTCGTAAATGGAAGCATCGCCGTGCGGGTGGTACTTCCCCATGGTCTCGGCAACCGGGCGGGCAGATTTTTTGTACGGGCGGCCTGGCGAAAGGCTCAGTTCAGACATAGCGTACAGCACGCGGCGGTGCACCGGTTTTAAGCCGTCGCGCACATCGGGAAGTGCGCGGGAGACGATCACCGAAAAGGAGTAATCCAGGAAGGAGTTCTGCATCTCCTCTTCAAGAGTGATGGGAACCAATCGGTCGGACGTTGTTGCCATGAAGAGCCTATTCTGTATGACTGAAAGTTTTGGTTGCTACAAGTTGCCAAGTGCCATAACGGTTGGCCAACCGAACGGACAACAAGTCACCACTGCTCCCACCTCTATTTTGGCGATTATCGGCAGGGAGCAAATCGTTGAAAAATGATAGAAATCGGTGATTTCTGTGGTTGTTGTGCAAGTCGGCATCCGCCGCAAAGATAGGCAAAACAGCCTTTCCAACAGCCGAAAAAATCGCCCATCGCATGGGATTTTTTTGCTGTTGGGAAGGCCGGAACTGAATAGGTAGCAGGAACTATGGATAGATGTTTTTTGATACGAGGAAGCACGAAATTCCTGCACTCAACTATCATACTCCCCTCTTCTTCTACCTGACCACCACCATCTTCTCCACAACCCGCTGCTGGCCCAGCATCAACTCCACAATGTAGGTTCCCGGCGGCAGCTGGCTTGCGTCGAATCCAACGGCGTAGCGGCCAGCGTCCATCCATTGCCCCGGCAGAACCTCGGCAACCGGGCGACCGATGGGATCGAACACCCGTATCGCAACATCCCCGGCACTTGGAATGCTGAACCGAAGTTCGGTGGTTCCGCTCAACGGGTTTGGTTGCGCCGAAATCCGGGCGTGGTTGCTGGTGATAGCTCCTTCGCGGCGAACTTTGCCCAAGCCATCACCATCAATCTTCGATAGTATCTCCGAAACACCGTACCGTGAACCGTATTGCGCAACCGGAACGCTCACATTCGCGGTGTCGAAACGCACCCGTAGGAAGTATGTTCCTGATAACAGGTCGAAGGTGGTATCAATACTGCGGCGGTACAATGCCGATGATGCGCTCAGATTAAAGCTGTCTACTTGATAAACAACGCTGTTGCTTGCCGAATCCATCAACTCTGCAACTACCATTACTCGTCGTCCGGTGGTGTCGCTTCCGGCAAACTCTCCAACAACTGTCAGTCCAATTCGTGTGCTATCATGGCTGTGGAAATAGAGAGTGCGGAACAAGGCTTGAGCTTGGGGTAGGGTGTTGATAATCCGATCAGTAGTGTCGCGGGCTACCAGTGATATTCCTGCTGCTGTTGCATCATTGGCGTACCAAGCGTTGAACATCGTGCTATGCACTGAACAGGTGGCCGAGTCATCTACAAGCATCGCCAGCGCGCGTCCTTCGGCCATATACTCGGTTGGTGCCGATCGTGCAAAAAACTGGCGTGTGGTGTGCATCGTTGGATTATCACCTTCACCCCCCGTCTGGTACAATACCCCCTGCCGCCCCACTTGACGAAGCTGGCTGGTGGCTGCCTGCGGGAACACCCCGCCAAAGCTGTAATCCAGTATTCGCTTCTCATTAAAATCCTCGGTGTAGCGGAACGTTCCCTGTTTCATGCCACGACTGGTTGTGTAGGGAATCGAAAAAAACGCATGATGATCGTCTGGTACGGCAACCCCTGTCAGATCATTCGTTGATGCGATGCTAGCATACATTGGCGCAGCATAGTCTGTCCCTTGTCCACCCATTGCTGGAATGGAGGCAACAACAGTGTTCGTTCCCCACAGCCACGGGGTTCCCAGAAGCGATGTTGGCTCCACCCAGATGCTGCGCAGGTTCAGGCATTGCATGGAGGTTTGGTTGGTCAATAATCGCCTGTTGATGGATACCGGGGTCTCCCAAACAATGACTTCCTGAATTCTTCCAAATGGGTCTTGAGTTTGATCCATGCTGGGGAAATAATGCCGACCGTTTGGCTCGTTGAACGTCACGTTGCGCAGCGTGGAAGCGTTGGTGATAACCATCGGAATAGCCGGATTCCCCGGCTCGCGACCTTGTGCAAGCCGCCCATAGAGAATCGTTTGCCGACCGCTCACCGTCGGTTGTGCCCAGGAAAACCCAGTCGTGCTATCGCGATTGCCAACGTGAGCAAAACTGGGAACGGTTGGAAATCGCCCAGCTTCGGACATCATGTACGGGTAAATATCGGAGACCGTCACCGCTGCTGAATAGACTCCTGGCATCCACCACCATGTTGAGATACCGGGGCGTTTACGGATTTTGGCTTGGATACCGAACGTTGCGTCCGAGTAAAGGATAGCGAACCCAGAATCGGACAATCGGCTGATCACAGGGGTCCCCCACGCCGTCCATGCCATGCTTTGGCCAAGGTTGTAGATGTTGTTCTTGTAGTAGTCATCCACATGCTCCAATTGTCCAAAGCTTCCGTTAGCAGCCCCATCCTGAAAGAAGACATTGCGGAAGACAACCTCACGATGCAGCGTGTCGCTGGCCGTGACGCTGTGGCAACTCCAGACCACCGAAGCAACAACATCATTTCCCGAAGGATACAGCGTTAATGCTGGATGCAGATTCTGAATGCGGGTTAACCCAGCGCTGATCGGGAGTGCGTACTCCATCGGCTCCCAGCGAATCACCCCAGTGGTATCCACCGGCAAGGAGCGGCGGAGGAAGGTCCAGGTGGTACGATATGGGTTCAGCGAATCAGGAATGTCGGGATTGTAGAGCGCGGTGTCTTTGTAGTAGGTGGCGTAGTAGCGGCCCCACGATGAAGTCGGTGGCTTGTAGTACGCCATTTTGTGTTGATTATTGTAGTCCAAATTCCCCGTGATTGCTTCGGCGGGTTGTTTGTACACGATTTCCAGCAATGAACCCGATCCTGGGCGAAGTGCTATCTCAATGGTTCCATCCGCTGGTACAATGACGTTAAGAGCCTGGCGCGGAACACTATCTCCTACCAAGCGAGTAGTATCGGCGGCAAGCTCCCGCACCTGCACAAACTCATACTGCTGAAAATCCTTGCGTAGGAGATTCAGCTTCAGCCGGATGCGGCGGTTTTCGGCTAACGTCACCATGCTGTCGCGGCGGGCTTGGCTGATGGTGGTTCTGTAGTCTGGTGGCTCGAACGTCCGGCGGTTGACCACAAACACATAGCTTGGTGTCCTTCTTGGGGTCAGCCTGCCCGTTGGTAGTCCCTGTTTTCTTATCGAAGAGTCCAATCTCCACATAGGTGGCTTCGGGGGCATCGGGAATCGTGTCGTTGATCTTGTACGACTTCACCTCCGTGATAATCTCACTTGACGGCAGCGGGCGGGTTCCGAAACCATACTTCCCATCATTGGTTCCCGTTCGCGCAGCCGCATAATGAAGGCTATACGAGTTCCTCCACCCCAGCGGCATCATTGCCGGCCCGATCTGTTGCAGCCACTTCACCTCCTGCTTCAATGCCCGCGACCGTGTGCCACGACCAATAAACAGGTCCGGCACAACAATCCGTGGTGTGCTGTTAGCATCCGACGAGGTGAACGCAAACGATGCCGAAAAATCTTGCGAGCTATCGGTCGTTAGCGGACCCGATGGACCGAACCCACCCCCCATCGGCTCTTCGCTGTACCAGAGTTGCGTTGCGTCATCGTACTTATTCACAAAATTCTGATACCCGCCATACCACCAATAGGCGATCCCTTTTGCACCATACGCCAAGGCCATGGATAGCAGCAACCGAGATTCCGCAGCCGTCGGAATGTGGCCAATAAGCGTATCCAGCCGTGGTGGTGTGGCCGCCAGGTTAATCCGAAAATGAACGTCACTATTGGAACTTGGCACAACAATCAACCGCCGCCCAGTACTGCGGCTTACTCGCGCATTGCCCCCCAACTTGTAGGCTGCAAGATTCTGAACATACTCCTTCGCATAACTGGAATCCGGTTGATTGAACCCGATGATTGCGTACTGCAAGGTTTTCTCGTAGTCTTCGACCCCTTGTGGGGTTAGCCGCAGCAATGGCACATAGAATCGCCCTCCGTTCTGCTCGGCGATGCTGGGAAGGTGGGCTGTGGGAACGTTAAAGAACCCAGGGTAGTACTGGTGAATGCCATCGCTGGTATCGGGAAGGAAATTCAAGTAGGTCTCTTGCAGCACCGCTTGTGGTCTGCTGGCATGGTGGTCTTTATCGGGTCTTCCGGCATGGCTTTGGGCACTGAATGCCGGAAGGCTATCGCGAAGGTTGCTGTTGTTGGGGTTGGTGAAATTGAAGGTGTCGTGAAGCATCTTATCGAACTTGGTATATCCGGCGTACTCGGTTCGTGTGTGTTCTTCGCCGCTGTAGATGCCGATAATGCTGCGCCGCAGCGAATCGGGGTTTAGGCTTGGGCCATAGATCAGCCGCCGCACACGATCCATCAGGCCGCTTCGGTACGCATCGTGGCTTGCACCGCGACCGAACATCAGTTGCCCCAACGAATCGCGCAGTGCTATCGAACGCAAGGCTACTTTTTCGCCACCCAGCCAGGTGACGCGGATATTCAGCCGTTGCGATGTCTCCCGGTTGAAGCGGGGCCCCCGCTGGCCGTTGGCCAACACCTTCAAGTCTAACGGGAACACCGCTTCTTGGTATTGGTCGTACGTCTCACCTGTTTTGCGATCTAGATCAGCTTTGGTGACATATCGGGTAGCAGCAAGGAAGGAGAGGCTGTCGGTAGCGGTCACGGTATCGTTCGAACTGTTGTAGTACAATTCTCCTTTATCTACTTCGTAGAACACCTCCAGCTTGAAGAGTTGATCCGTAGCTTGAGAAGCACCACCAGTAAACAGGTGTCCAGTGGCCACCAGATAGGTGAGGCTGTCGTCCCACTTGAAGCGATGGTCGCGCAAGAACTGCCGTGTGTTCTGCAGGCTATCCTCCCGGTGATCGTACAGAATCCACGACGGCGCGAACCGATACACCTGTGTCGGACGATGATCGAACACGATCCGATCTGCGATGATTTGGTTGGGAGTAGTGTTCGATGTTGAATACACTCGTTCCTGCAATGGTTCATCTGGGTTATTCAGATTCACCCCATAGGCTCCCCCTGACCGTCCCATGAACTTGCAAGCCATGTACGGGGTCTCGACACTATCGAACAGGAAGAACTGCACGTTGCGTCCCCATCCGGCATTGTTCAACTCGTCATCGCTGACCACCATCCGTCGCGTTGCCCCAGCCGACCATGCTAACGTGTCTATTCGCGCGGGATTGTTGTCTGCCGGGCGGATCATAAAGCTCAGACCTAAGGCATCCCATAGGTTCCACAACTCCGCCACGCGCTCGCTGGGGTGGCGGGTTGCTGGCCATGCTCCAATGAAAAACTCCGTATCGCCAACCCCATACATCCGTTCTAATGGGGCTTGCGATTGTGCCAGCATCGGTAGGCCAAGCCCTAACACTATCAGGGCAATGAGATACCGCACCCGGTGTGGGAGCTTCTGATGAACGATACTGATGGTTGATGCTGTTGCTGCGGTTGCCGCTGTTGGTGCGGCGTTGTCAGATGATCGTCTCATGATCGAACCTCACGGTTATGTGGATAGAATGAATGGCCCGTTGGCACTCCTGCCAACGTTGCCTGTGTCAGGATGTTCAGGTTTATATGATGTGCATAGAGGGGGTAGTTCTGTTGGACTGTCATTGGCATCTCCCGTGTTATTGTTTGATGATCGTTGCTGTTGCAATGGCTTGATTCTTCGCATCGTATGCCGTCAGGACGTAGCTCCCAGTGGCCACCTCATCGCAGTGCCACACCGCTGCACCGATGCTGGATTCGACTGTTCCGCCAGCCACACGCTCTCCGCTGAATGTATGAATCTCAAACCGCTGTGGCATCCGTTGCAAGTCCCCGCGCCATGCGATGTTCAGCACCTCACGAACAGGGTTCGGCCACACGGCAAGGGCATTTTCCTTCCCTTCGGCAGGGATGTCCTGCACGCTGGTGGTGTTGTCATCGCGAGGAATGTATGGCCCACCAGCCAAGATCATCGCGATCCCTGCATCGTTGCCAAACCAACCCGGATTAGCCGTCAGGTAGTCGCTCCAGCCGTCGCCGTTTACGTCACCCGCTGGGCCGCCTCGACCAAAGACACCCCCCGATGATAATCCATCAAGACTTGCTCCATAGTACGCATCGTACTTCCCATCAATCGGACCTTGGCTATTTGCACTCAGTGTTAGAATCATCCCCTCAATGCTTGGTGTTGAACCATACAACGTCAACATCGAATACCGACCACTGCTATCACCCAAGGCTCCTACTGACTGTCTGCTATGAAAGTTCTCTGGTGCCAACAAGTAGCGGTCGGCATCACTAATAGTCAATCGCCGTCCACGAAAATCTTTCTTGGATGATGAAAGAAAGCAATACACTCCACGGTTTATCCCGGTTAGGATGGTTCCCATGAAGTCAGCAATCTGGTCTCCATCAAGGTCGGCGATCGTTAGCGGAATGCCGATGGGGTGAGGATCATTCGAGGAATAATCGAAGGTGATAGCATGATCGGGGGTAGAGGAGAGTTGCTGCAATGAGGGTTTGCCCCAGAAGGTTTTGAGTTTAGAAGCACCTTCTATAATGTAAAGGCCGCTGAGCAGGAGATCGGGAAGGGAGTCACCGTCGAAATCGTGGATAGCAAGATAGAGTCGGTCGTCATTCTCCTCGGTATCACGAAGGACTACCGTCGGCGAATCCACCTGGAAGTTCGGGCCGCCTTCATAAATCCAAACCTCACCAACACCACTGCGTACCCCTGCACGAAGGAACCCACCAAACAGGATCACCAGATCGCTATAGCCATCCTTGTTCAGATCGGATACTTCGATCGAAGACGGGAATAAGTTATGAGCACTATCCAACACATGGCCATCTAATACGA
>JADZEY010000104.1 GCA_020850315.1 Armatimonadota bacterium
AAGTCCGGCCCCCGCTACAAAAAAACGGCGATTCTGTAAAAAGAATCGCCGTTTTTATTATTTGCTTGCCCGTTTTGCTGCAACCAGCAGTCGGTTCTCTGCATTCTTCCCCCTTCTTTCCTTCGGTTCCCTCTCCCCCCTCACCACATCTCCGCACCAAGTGGCAGCTCGTTTAGTTCGGCGCGGGCTTCGCGCCAGGCTGGATAGTGCCGGTCAAGAATTGCCACGAACCGCTTGCTGTGGGTTGGCTCGCGCAGGTGGGCCATTTCGTGGACAATCACATACTCCAATAAATCTTTCGGCTTTTTCACCAACTCGGTGTTCAACCGGATGTTCCCCGCACGGTGGTTGCAGCTTCCCCACTTGGTTTTCATCCGCTGCAAAAAATAGGCGTTGACCTTTACCTGTACTATCGGCTCCCATTTTTTTATCAGCGGGGGAACGGCTTGGTGCAGCAGCGACTTATGCCATTCGTGCATCAGCTCACCACGCTTCTGGGCTGTGGTGCCGGGGCGGACTGTCAGCACAATATGCTTGTGATCCAACGCCACATATGGCTTTGTATCCTGATGCTGGACCCGCATCAGCCGCTGCAATCCCCACAGGTAATGGCTTTCGCGCGATAGGAACTGCCGGGGCGATTCCCGCGATTGGCTTGCCAGCTTCTGTTGCTGCGCACGGATCCAGCCAAGTTTGGAGATTGCGTATGCCCGCGCCACCTCGATCCGCGTTGCTATCGGCGCGGCCATTGTTACCCGGCCATCGGGAGGATGCACCGAAAGATGCACGTTTTTGATCCCCTTCCGTGTGATGGTTATCTGCAGTTCGCCAATCTCAATCGTCTCCGTCATTGGTATCTCCGCCATCAGTATCTCCGTCATCAGTAGTGCGGTGAGTGTTTGATGATTTCGAACAACGCCTCCGTGGCTTCGCGATTCTGGCCCATAAGCTCATACAGGGTGTTCGATACCTCGCGACCTCTGGGCCCATCCGGCTCTTCTTTCCAGTTCGCAGGGGCTTTTTCCTGCATTGCTTGGTCTATCCGCAGCGCAAGCCGGGCGCGTGCCTGAAGCTCGCTCTGGCTCTCCTCCCTAACTACCGACTGCTTCCCGTGGCCAAGGATATCAACAAGGTTGTTGAAGATGACCGTTGCCCCAAGGTTGCCATCAAGAATCTTCGGCAGATTCTCGGCGGGGGCTTTCTGCGATAGCTGCTGCGCCAGTTCCTCGGCTTTCTTTAGGAACTCTTCATACTCGGCGGCATCGGCGCGGCTTTGCGCAATCAGATCATCTAACAGCTTCGACATCTGCGCATAGAATCGGGGGTCGGTCAGCTGGTCGCGGATGATGGTTTTGCGGACGTTGTTGATGATCCCTTCGGCAATCGCGTTCCGCGAAAGATTCCCCTGTGAATTAATTCTGAGGGCAATAGCATCGTGAATCCCCGTTTCAATAATCAACTCCATCAGCGTCATATCGTTCAGGCTTCCAAGATCGGCGGCGGGATCGGCCTGGATGTAGGTGTTGATCAGATGCCGCATATCTGCCTCGTACGGTTTCAAATCCAGCTCCTCGCCCGAGTAGTGCTTGATGGCGGTGCGGGTCTCGGCATAGAACTTCGCTTCGTCGTGCACTCTTCCCGCTTCGTTTTCGGAATACCCCGCCTCAATCAGGTCCTGTGTAATCGCCCCGTAGGCACGCAGGAGCGTGGCGGTCGCCTTGTAGAATGAAATCCGTAGCTGCTCGGTTTCGGCAAGGGCATCGGGGTTGCTGGCATTGCCACAGAAGTAGTGCAGATATTGCTCCAGCCCGTGCGGTGGCGGGACCGGTTGGCAAAGGTAGTGCAATGCCTGGCGTGCATCGTCCAGCCGCTCCTTCCCTTCCTCCAACCAGTTTTTCACGGTGATGTTGTTGGTTCCGCCATCCCCTTCGTCGCTGTCCAGTTCGTCGGAGTTATAGATGGCAATGGAGTGCTGGACATCCTGGAATAACCCCTTGAAATCAACGATGTAGCCGTAGTCCTTGTCGTCGCCATCCAGCCGGTTGGTGCGGCAGATTGCTTGGAACAGGGTGTGATCCCGTAGCTCCTGATCCAGATAGATGTAGGTGCAGCTTGGCGCGTCGAACCCAGTAAGCAATTTGCTGACCACAATCACCAGCTTCATGCTGGCGGGTTCCTCCTTGAACTTCCGTTTTACTTCTTCCTCGTAGGCTTGGGTGCTTTCCCCATCGCTCAGCACGTGATTCCGGTAGGTCTCGTACTTGTATCGCTCATTGCTGTTGGCCGGTTCGTTGGCAATCTGGCTAAGGTTGGGCTCGTAGGAGGTGATAATGCCGCAATGCTGGCCAAAAGAAGTGTTGCCGAACAGCCGGAAATAATGGCAAGCATCGTAGATGCTGGCGGTCACAAGCATGGCCGTGCCGCGGTCGTTGTTCAGCCGTGGCTTGAACGCAAAGTCATCAATGATGCTGGCAATGATTCGCTCCTTCCGCTCCTTGGAACTCATCAATTCCTGCATCGTTGCCCAGCGTTTCCGCACTGCGGCTTTCTGGAAGTTGTTCAACCCACGGGTTTTCCGTTCGAACCAGTCGTCAATCGCTTGCGGCGAGGCCAGCCGCTGCGAAACGTCGCGGGCCGCGTATTTCAAATCAAGCACCACGTTGTCGGCCACGGCTTGGTGGAACTTGTAGGTGTGGATGTAGGTCCCGAACACTTGGCGCGTGGTCTGCTTGTCCTTCCGTAGCAGTGGCGTTCCGGTGAAGCCGATGAACATGGCATTCGGCAGCCACCGCTTCATCTGCTTGTTCATTGCTCCCCCTTGCGTCCGGTGGCATTCGTCAACAAACACGTACAGCGTGCCCTGCACCGCAGGGGGCGGGCTGGATAGGTCTGGCTCGAACTTGTGGATTAGGGCGCACAGCAGCCGGGGCGTGGCGGCCTGTAGCTTCCGGGTAAATTCTTTTCGTGAGGTGATCCGTGGCGAAGGGGCATTGCTGTCAATCACCCCGGCGTTGTTCATCACCCCTTCAATCTGCCTATCTAACTCGTCGCGGTCGGTGATGACCAGCACACGTCCGTTGGGGTCGCACTCCAGCAACCACTTCGTAAGCAGCACCATCAGGATGCTTTTGCCGCTCCCTTGCGTGTGCCATATCACCCCCCCTTCTTGCTTTTTGATCCGCTCCTGCGCGGCTTTGATCCCGGCAAACTGATGCTGGCGCGGGACCTTCTTCCGGCCTGCATCAAACAGAATGAAATTCCGCAGGAAGTCCAGCAGCATCCCCTTCCCGCAAAGCTCGGCAAGGGGGCGGTCCAGCAACGCGCCAACCGGAAGTTCTGCTTCCGGCGTGGCGTTCCATGCCACAAAATTTGGTTCGTCGGTGGTGATGGTCCCGTAGCGGACCCCCTGCGTGTCGTTCCCGGCAATCAACAACTGAGCCGTGGCGAAGAACGCTTTGTTGAACTCCTCCTGCTGGTTGCTGATAAGCTGGCGAATGCCCTCGGCCGCTTCCACCGAGCAACGCTTCAGCTCGATCACCACAACGGCAAGGCCGTTCAGATACAGCACAATGTCGGGGCGGCGTTCGGCCCCACCAACCCGTAGCGTCACCTCCTCGGCAATGGCAAAATCGTTCCGCTCAGGGTGGTCCCAATCAATCAGGTGGATGGTCTGGTGCGGTTGGCCAGCAGCCACTTGCACCGGAATCCCGTAGCGCATCTGTTGATAGGTCCGCATGTTGGTTTGGTACAGGCTGTCCCTTCGGGCATCGGCTGCGGTTTCCAGCTGCCGAATCGCGTCGGAAATCTGGGGATCGGAGTAGCCCCGTGCCTTCAGGTTCTGCTGAAGCAGTTCCGTCTCAATGGCGCGGTTGTTGGCCCGCTGGTGCCAGTCGCCCAGGTAGCGGTAGCCAAGCTGGTCGCGGAACAGCGCAATCACTCTGTTCTGCGTTTGGCGTTCGGTGCGTGGTTGTTGGTTCATGGTGCTTCCGGTGTGGTGGCGGGGATAAGCATGAAATTGATCTGGTAACGGTAGAACGTAATCCCCTGGGCCACCCGCAAGGCCCGCCGGATCCGCACGTCATCCTGCAACGCAATGATTGCACCCCGCACCGTTTGGTGGGGTTCGGCAAGCATCTCAACCACATACCCCATGTATCGCTGAATCTGCCCAACCACTGCATCGCTTGCCCGCCCTTTTTTTAGCTCCACCACCAGCAACTCCTTCCCATCTTTGCTTACTGCCAGAATATCAATCGGGCCGGTGTCGGTCGGGTATTGCTGCCCAACAATCTCCCCTTCATCGGTGAAGATGTCGTACTTCCGCCCAAGCTCCGTCTGGGCCCAGTTGCTGACCAAAAAATCTTCCAGATGCTTCTCCAGCGCGAACACTGCCGGGTCCTCCACAAAACCCTCGGCTTGCGCCGCGCTGCCGAAAGGCCCCACGGCGGCGGCGGCTCCCGCACCAATCAGCCGCTCCAACTCATCCCGGTAGCGGGTAACGTCGCAGCAGGTTCCTGCCGATCCGGTGGAGCGTTGCAGCGCGTCGCTCATCTCGGCACGCTCGAACCGTTCGCTGCTCCATTGCACCGGGCGGCGGTGCTGAAGCGTTTCCCCTGGGCAGAAGAAGTAGGGGCCGGTAATCTGGCCGAAGTAGTAGCGGCCTTTGCCGTCGGGGGTGATGACCACATCCCCTTCCTTCAATCCTTTGGCCAGCGTCCAGGTGAAACCACAGAGTAACCCCGCAGAAACTTTCGATTTATCGGGATGGTTAGCAAGAACCGTGGGGATGAACTCACGGTTGAAATCTTGCCACCGCTCATGCAATCGCCCGGTTAAATCCACCGGAATGCTCTCCACCCCAATAAACCCTTCGCGGACACATTCGGCAGCGTGGATGCTTTTTGCTCCCGCCATTATTCGGTTGTAGGCTTTCATATCAGTCTTGTTGTTGTGTGCTTGGATCGAAGACCCCGATCATTCGGGGCAATGACGAGAGGAGGGGGTGTGCGTAGGGTCAGTCATTTACACCAACCTCACCCGCCCGGTTAGTAATTCCTGCATCATCCCCTGCTTCACCCCCACCGTTTTTTTTCGCTGCAATTCCAACGCCTCTATCTCCGCATCCATGTCGCTGAGAATTTCGGCGATGGCGCGTTGTTCGGGGAGGGGGGGGAGTCGAATCGCGGATTCGAGCAATGCTGTCTTGGATAAATTATAACGCGTCGAACCTTGTGCCAATGACTTCATGAGTTCTCGCCCTTCTCCGCTTCGGAGGTAGTAAGCAAGGAACAGACCATTTGCTTGAACGTTATCGCGAAGCCGAAAGCCAAAGCAAAAACTATTCAAATACAGATTGAGGATATCTTCGGTGAACAATGCGCACATAGCAACCTCCTCTGGCGTTTCCGATGAGCCATTAAAAAGAAGGTCCCCCTTCTTAACTCGATTCTGAGATTCATTGGGAAAAATTTGCACGGGTTCAAATAGATCACTGTTAATGATGACATTACTCATCACGTTCAGGAACGTGATGTATAACCCTGAGCCGTGACCGAAGTCGTTTTTCGTTTTCCCGGTTAGGCCACCATATGTATTTCCTATCTCCCCCAACCTCCTCACCTCCCACTCCCCCCGAAACCCTGGAAGGCGGGTTGCTCCGGTTAGGAGTTGCTGCATGGTGGCTTGTTTCAGGGCGCGTTTTTTGGCGATTAATTTCTCCAGCCCCACAAGCAACGCATCCATGTCACTTAAGGCTTCGGCAATGGCATGTTGTTCGGGGAGGGGGGGGATTTTACAGACAATATCTGATAATGCAGAGCTATTTATATGAACTACCGCATCGCCCTGTCCCCGACTGGATTTCTGACGAACAATTGCAGCAGTATTTAAGTAATAACCCAAGAAAATTGGATCACTTGCTCTTGTCCGTAGGATCACAATGTCACCTCCAGCATACGCTTCAATTTTATCAACAAATGCAGCGCATTTTCCGATTTCTTCTTTGGTTTCACCAGAGCCAGCAAATAGGATATCACCTTGCTTGAGCCGTACAGCAGTTAAAGCAACACTAGGTGAAATCCAAGAATGAAAGCCTCGAACGACATTATGGTGATGGGTGTACAGTTCACCATACCGCACACAAGCTATAATACCGCTACGTGTTTGATCTTTAGTGATATTCCCCCGAAAAAGTGGATAGGGAGTTAGGAGGGTGAGGCGTGGCGGCGTTCGAACTCGGCTGGTGTTTCGTAGCCAAGCGTTGAATGCCGCCGCCGTTGGTTGTAAAAGACCTCA
>JADZEY010000105.1 GCA_020850315.1 Armatimonadota bacterium
ATTGATACTTCGATTTCTGCACCATTTATGGTTAGAGGCACTGTGTTAGTTGAAAAAGCCCTATTACAGGGTAACAGCCATGCCCTTGCCGCGCTGATGTCTTACTGGATTGAAACTACTCCACAAAGAAATTTTCTTCGTCGTCGTTGCCACATCTATGTTCCAACAGATTCGGGATGGTTTGCTCTACCTGGTATGGATAGTAGTACGGCACTTGATAATCGTGAAGTAGTATCATGGAATGAACATCCAGAAACTGGTGATTTTTTTATTCAACTGGGATTTAGAGACTACACTCCAATATATCCACAGCAAGTCATGGTGGTTAGCAATGATGCACAACGATCATGGCAAATACGGAACCCTGTAACGTCTGGTGGGACTCCTCAGATTATTCCTATTTCCGAGAATCGTTTCTTTTTATTGGATAAACAAAAGTTGAGGTTAGAAATTGAGGATTCAGTACTTCGTTATCAGCAATTACCTCCAGATGTTGATTATACTGCAATCAGGTTATTAGGCCCATATTTTCTCCGGTGGACAGAAAAGGGAGTATTACAACGATTTAGTTTTACGGTTGATGGAACAGTACAATTGGTGGATACTGCAACGATTCAACAGGGTACTTCAAAATTTAATGGAACGTACATTGTTCAAAATCCTCAGGATTCAGGTTTAGCGATAATCCTCACCAGTGCAAAGAATGGAGTGTGGATGCTGACAATGGATAAGCATTTACGGGAGGTGATCCCGATAACCCGAATTGGTGGCGATAACACGCTGACAGCAAGCCCCCGCGCCGTCTTCAAAGGGGATTCATTATTTGTGGTTTGGATAGACCACCGCAACGGCGTAGCTGATGTGTACGGGACGGTGGTTGTTCCACAAACAGCACTTTCGGTGAGCGAGGGAGTGGTTGCAGGTGGGAGAGGGCTTCGGATACTTCCGAACCCTGTTGTTCGCCAAGCAAGGGTGGAGCTTGCGGGGTCTGCTTCAACAGATCGGGTGCTTGTTGTGCAGGACGTTGCTGGCCGGCAGTTGCGGCGGTTCGTGGTTCGTGCTGGAGTAAGCGAAGAAGTGATAGACCTTCAGGGAATAGCCGCCGGGACGTATTTGATCAGCGTTGTGGGCGAAGGCCGTGGGGAGTTGTTGATGGTGGGGGAGTAACGGCAAGAATCCCAAAGAGTATCCCCCAGAAGCAATGGAGCTACCAGCTAAACAAATACTGACTACTGATTGCTGGTTGCTGTAATACATTGCGGAAAAGACTAACCTCCCGAATATGCCGTACAACTTTACCGAGATTGAGCAACGCTGGCAACGCTACTGGTTGCAGCATGGAACCTTCCGCACCGATACCCACGACCGTAGCCGCCCAAAGTGCTACATCCTTGATATGTTCCCATACCCTTCCGGCGATGGCCTGCATATCGGCCACCCGGAAGGCTACACCGCTACCGACATCATCGCCCGCTACAAGCGGCATTGTGGGTTCAATGTGCTGCATCCAATGGGGTGGGATGCCTTCGGGTTGCCCGCCGAGCAGTACGCCATGAAGACCAACGTCCACCCGCGCATCACCACCGAACGGAACATCAACAACTTCCGCCGCCAGCTTCAGGCCATTGGCTTCAGCTACGATTGGGAGCGCGAGGTGAACACCACCGACCCAGCATACTACCGCTGGACCCAGTGGATATTCCTCACCATGTATGATTCCTGGTTCGACTACCGCACAAACCGTGGGCGCCCAATCAGTGATCTGATCGAAGAATTCCGGCGCGACGGCTGCGCCAACATTGACTGCGCCCGCTACTGCGGCGACGATGCCTGCTGCTTCACCGCCAGCGGCTGGAACGCCATGACCCCGCTGGAACAACAGCAGGTTCTTGCAAACTTCCGATTGGTCTATGAGGCCGAAACCCCGGTGAACTGGTGCGAAGGGCTTGGCTCGGTGCTGGCCAACGAAGAAGTAGATGAATGGGTGGAGAAAGGCTACACGGTGGAACGCCGCCCCATGCGCCAATGGATGATGCGGATCACCGCCTACGCCGACCGCCTGTTGGATGGATTGGAGGGGCTTGATTGGCCCGCCAGCACCCTGCAGATGCAGCGCGAATGGATTGGCCGCTCCACCGGTGCCGAAATCACTTTCACCACCGAGGATGGCCAGCCGCTAAAAGTCTTCACCACCCGCGCCGATACGCTGTTCGGTGTCACCTTCGTGACGGTGGCCCCCGAACATCCATTGATTGCATCGCTAACAACCGAAGCACAGCGCCCAACCGTGGAAGAATACCGCCGCCAGGCATCGCTGAAAAGTGAGCTTGACCGCCAGGTCAGCGACGAAAAAACTGGAGTCTTCACCGGAAGCTACGCTTTGCATCCGGCCAGCGGCGCGCGCGTGCCAATCTGGACCGGCGATTACGTCCTGGCCAGCTACGGAACCGGCGCAGTGATGGGCGTGCCCGCACACGACGAGCGGGATTTCACCTTTGCAAAAAAATTCGCATTGCCAATCGCTCCGGTGATTGCCCCACCAAGCGACCACCCCAGCTACCAAGCCGTGATGGCCGGCGAAGCCTGCTACACCGACCCCGGAACCATGACCAACTCCGCCCAGTTCGATGGCTTGGATTCCGCAGCGGGGAAGGAAGCCGTGACGGCACACCTTGCCGCGATTGGCGCCGCCCGCGCCACCATCCAGTACAAGCAGCGCGACTGGTTGTTCAGCCGCCAACGCTACTGGGGCGAGCCGATCCCACTGGTGCGCTACCAGAATGGGATCATTGAGCCGTTGCCAGCAAGCCAGCTTCCGCTGCGGTTGCCAGAAATTGAAGAGTTCAAGCCCTCCGGCTCGACCGAGTCGCCGCTGGCATTGGCAGCCGATTGGCTAACCGTGGAGCATCCCGAACATGGCACTGGCCGCCGCGAAACCAACACCATGCCGCAGTGGGGGGGAAGCTGCTGGTACTACCTTCGCTACATTGACCCAACCAACGACAGCTTCGCGATTGACCCAGAGTTGGAAAAATATTGGATGCCGGTGGACTTGTACATCGGCGGCGGCGAACACGCGGTGCTCCATCTGCTGTACGCTCGGTTCTGGCACAAAGTCCTGTTCGATCTTGGCCACACCAGCACCGACGAGCCGTTCCAGCGGCTGATCCATCAAGGGTTGATTTTGGGGGAGGATGGGCAGAAGATGTCCAAGTCGCGTGGGAACGTCATCAACCCCGACGTTGTGATTGCCGAAGCCGGGGCCGATTCCTTGCGGTTGTTCGAGATGTTCATGGGGCCGTTGGAGATGGTGAAGCCCTGGTCAACCAAAGGGATTGAAGGGGTGCGCCGGTTCCTGAACCGTTCGTGGCGGATGGTGGTGGGGGATGAGGAAGTCAACAACCTTGCTGTCATCACCGACCGTGCGATGACCCCGGAAGAAGAGCGGGTGCTGCACGGAACGATCAAGAAAGTGACCGAAGACATTGAGGGAATCCGTCTGAACACAGCAATCAGCGCGCTGATGGTGTTCGTGAACGAGTTCATTGGCTTGGAAGAAAAACCACGCCAAGCAATGGAGGCGTTTGTTGTGCTGCTATCGCCGTTGGCCCCGCACATTGCCGAGGAGATGTGGCAGAAATTGGGGCACGAAGGAACCGTTGCCTACCAGCCGTGGCCCCAGTACGACGAAGCAAAAATTGCCACAAACGAAGTGGAAATTGTGCTGCAAGTCAACAGCAAAATCAGGGGAAAAATGATGATGCCGGCGGGAACCGAGCCGAACGTGTTGGAGGAATCAGCGTTATCGCACAACGCCGTCCGTGAACTGATCGAAGGCAAAACCATCCGCAAAATCATTGCGGTAAAGGATAAGCTGGTGAATGTGATTGCGGGGTAAAAAAACGCAGAAACAACATACTGATAGAACGCAGGGGCTGATACGTCAGCCCCTTTTTTATTGCCCACCGCAAAAATCCCCCCCCTTCATCCCCATAACTTTTCCCCCTTCGTTGTGTTCTTGGGACGCTAAACAACGTATTGGCAACCCATACCATGTCACGACGGAAGATCATTCTCTATAACCCTAAAGCGGTTTTTTACACCATGCCGCTTGGCTTAATGGCGGTTGGTTCGACGCTGGACCCCGCCCGCTACGACGTGCAAATCGTTGATGGCCGCTTGCTGGATAACCCGCTGCAAACCCTTCTGCCGCTGTTGGATGATGCCCTCTGCCTTGGCGTTACCACCCTTACTGGCGACCCTATCCGCGACGCGCTGAAGGTGACGCGGGCCGCCAAAGCCTATCGCCCCGATCTGCCAATCATTTGGGGCGGTTGGCACTCATCCCTTTTTCCTGAGCAGACCTTGCAAGAGCCCAGCATTGATGCCACGGTGCAGGCGCAAGGGGAGATCACATTTGCTGAGATGTTGGAGCGGTTGCAGCAACAGCAGTGGTTCGATGGAGTCCCCGGCTGCACAACCCGCGTTGATGGCCGCATTGTTCGTAATCCACCGCGCCCCATGGCTCCGATGAACCAACTTCCCCGGATGAACTATGATCTGATCAATGTTGACCACTATTTCCAATTAAAACGCGACCGCCAGCTTGATTACATCTCCTCCGCTGGTTGCTTCTTCCGCTGTGCCTTCTGCGCCGACCCTTTTGTTTTTGGAAGAAAATGGAGTGGGATTGAGCCAACGCGAATAGCCGATGAATTAGAAGCATTATGGAGCCAGCATCATTTCCACGATGTGGCATTCCAGGACGAAACCTTCTTCACCTACAACGACCGCGTGATAGAGATGGCCGAGGAATTTTTGCGGCGTGGGTTGAAGTTCACTTGGACCGCAACCATGCGCGCCGACCAGGGGAACCGATTATCGGAGGAAGCACTCCAGCTTTGCATCCGTGCCGGCCTGCGTTGGTTAATGATCGGTGTGGAGGCGGGATCGCAGGAGATGCTGGACTACTTGAAGAAGGATGTGAAAATTGAGCAAATAGTGGAGCTTGCCCAACGATGCGCACGACATGGGGTGAAAGGCGTGTTCCCCCACATTGTTGGATTCCCTGGCGAATCCGATGCCAGCATAAAAGCCACCTTAGATATGGCAACAAGGCTTCGGAAAATGCACCCTTCATTTGAAACCCCAGTGTTCTACTTCAAGCCCTACCCAGGCTCCCTGATTACCGACCAAGCAATAGCTGCCGGATACCGATTGCCAGATTCGTTAGAAGATTGGGCAAATTTCGATTTCGTTGCCGGGGCTTCCGGCCCTTGGGTCAGTGCTAAACAGTACCAGATGGTGGAGCGGTTCAAATTTTACAACCGAATGGCAGGGGGGCGTACATCGGCAACAAAATGGCCATTGCAGCAGCTTGCACGGTGGCGATTACGCCAGCATAATTTTCGCTTTCCAATCGAGCAAAAAATTATTGAACGCATAAAACCACTTCCCAAAATGTCATAGAATCAAACGGATACGTTACTCAGCATTGTATCTAACCGATCTTTCATAGCACAAATTGCTTGTGATCCTAACTACCGAAATATTACTCCAAGAACCAGTTTTGCGTACACTTGCGTACTATGACTTGTTTGATTATCCGCTGACAACCTCAGAGGTCTATACTTTTCTTCCTGTGGGCAATATCCAAGAAGAAGCATTATCGGCTGCGCTTCATGCAATGGCGATGGAGGGGGTAATCAGGGAAGCAAACGGGTACTGGTTTTTGCCACATCGCTCGAAATTATCGGTGGAGCGGCGGATAGAAATGGAGATTCATGGCCAAAAAATGTGGAAAATGGCAAGGCGAATTTCCATGGTTATGCGTCATGTACCGTTCGTTCGTGGCATTTTTATCAGCGGCCAGCTTTGCCGCTATATTGCCGACCGCAACAGCGATATTGATTACTTCGTTGTCACCGAGCCAAATCGCCTTTGGATTGTGCGTTGCATCCTTGTGCTGTTCCGGCGTGTGGTGTTGCTCAATAACCGTAAGTATTTCTGTGTTAATTACTACGTCACCAGCGATAACTTGAAAATCCAAGAGCGAAACCCGTACGTGGCGTGCGAGGTAGCGTCGGTAAAGCCGATGTTTAACCGTGAGTTGTTTGAGGAGTTCATGCAAGAAAACACTTGGATTAGTGATTATTTTCCAAATTTCTCAATGAGCCGGATTAAAGTCCTTGATGGAGTAGAAAAATCCAGCCGAATCCAAAAAAAGATTGAGTTATGCCTTCCAAACAAAGTAGCGTTGTGGCTTGATATTCGGCTGATGAAGCTAACCAGAGCATTCTGGCAGCGCAAATTCCCAACGCATTCGCAACGGGCGCATGAGATATCATTACGCACCCGCCGCAACGAGTCCCGCGCTCATCCCAACGATGTTTCAGCAATAATTCTGCAGAAATATTATGAATGTTTGCGGCGATATGGCGTGTTGAAAGGATAAACTACCAGCCACTGTATGACTATCCTGTTAACCCATAGCTATTTTCTAAAGTTCGACCCTAAGGAGTACCGGGCAATGATGCCCTATCCTCCGTTGGGGACGCTGTATGCTGCTGCGGTAGTTCGGGAAGCCGGCCATAGTGTCGGCCTGTTCGATTCAATGTTGGCTAATTCCGAAGATGAGATTGAGGAAAAAATTATTGCCGTTAAGCCCGACTGTGTTGTGATTTATGATGATGATTTCAATTATCTAACAAAAATGTGCCTGACCCGAATGCGTCAGGCCGCTTGCAGAATTACCCAAATAGCAAAAAAACATGGCTGCATCGTAATCGTTCATGGCTCGGATCCAACCGATCATTTTGACACGTATTTTGATGCTGGCGTGGATTTTATTCTGGCTGGCGAAGCCGAGCGCACGCTACAAGAATTATTGGATAATCTTGAACATAACTCAGGAGTGAACGCTGAACAAATACCAGGCGTTGCTTACCGGGATAGTGATAGGAACATCATTCGTGGGCCACAGCGGAAGGTCTTGCGCGATTTAGATGAATTACCAATGCCAGCTCGCGATCTGGTTGATATTGAGCATTATCGCCGTTTGTGGCGCAAGCATCACGGATATTTTTCACTGAATATCGCCACAACTCGGGGATGCCCGTTCCACTGCAATTGGTGTGCGAAGCCTTTATACGGGCAAATATATTCATCACATTCGCCAGCGCGAATTGCTGCAGAAATTCAGCAGCTGCAACAAACATGGAACCCTGACCACATCTGGATATGCGACGACATCTTTGGGCTGAAACCTGGGTGGATTGAAGAATTCGCTACCGAAATAGAGCAGCGCAATGCAGCGATCCCCTTCAAGTGTTTAAGCCGCGCCGATTTACTGATTCGTAATGGAATTGTGGATGCGTTGCGCCGTGCCGGATGCCGCACGGTGTGGATGGGGGCCGAGTCTGGTGCGCAAAAAATTCTGGATGCAATGGATAAGGGGACAACCATTGAGCAAATTGCCAATGCAACAATCCAGTTGCGGAATGCGGGGATTAAAGTTGGCTATTTTCTACAATTCGGTTATCCAGGCGAGCACTATCCAGAGATTAAGCAGACCATTGCTATGGTGCGGAAAAACCTTCCTGATGAGATTGGCATCTCCGTTTCGTACCCACTTCCAAAAACTCCTTTTTACGAGCGTGTGTGCTCAGAAATGGGAGACAAGCAGAACTAGAGTGAAAGTGCTGATTTAGCAATGATGTTTCAAGGGGCATTTAGCACGAAATTTTACCGCGCTCTTGCAGCGTACGTCCATAAAAATCACCGATTCCGGTTGGGGCTGCACGGGCTGAGGAAAGCCTTTATTGAACCAAAAATCTTGCTGTCAACCATTGGGCGTAGGGTAGCATTGCTGCCTTACTATTTGGTTGGCGCGTGGTATCGAATGGTTCAGCTGAAATTATTGAGCCGGCAGCCCAATGGCAATTTCTAACTCCACCTCACATGCCCTTTGTCATCTTAAAATGCGGGATAGATACTTCTTCAAATCTCTCGCCGATCACCTCATATCCTAATTTCAGATAGAATGGAACAGCAGTTTCCCGTGCGTGCATGGAAATGCTACTGAACCCATTGTTGCGCGCAAAGTTTTCGCTGAATTCCACCATCGCTTTCCCAATTCCCTGACCTTGAGCTAAGTCTGCAACGGCTACTTGGCGCATTTTTAGCTCGCCATTTCCCAGAGGTGCAAGGATTAAACAGCCCACAAGCTGGTTGCTGGAGTAGCAGGCAATATGAATTTCGCTTGCTTCTCCAGCTAACGATTCCGGAGTAAATGTAAGGCCAAGAGGGCGGCGAAGAATATCGTCGCGAAGTGCCACGGTCTCTTCGTATTCCGCTGTCCCATGCTGAATTTGACGGATAGTGAGCATCGGTGCTACCTAAGATTACGTTGTTGTTGCAAGTGAACGTGGTTTGCAAGAACTCTATTATTGCCATTCTTGCACAAAGCGGGAATCAAGTGCTACAATGCTATAATCGTGATCCTTTGCGTCTTCTCAGCGTTTTTGTGATCATCAGGCCATGTTTCAACGGGCGGGTTTGTAGGCCAAACAATGATTTTGCCTTGATGGTTAAAAAACCTGATTGCAGCGGGCGGGGGGCTATGCGGTGTAATTCAGCATTGGTTATTGGAGAGATCAACGTTGCATCAAGATCCAGATGCTCTGCGATACCGTGCGCAAATTCCAATCGCGACATCCGTTCTTCTCCTGAAACGTTGATGATTCCGCAGATATCCTTCTGAATAATTTGAAAAATTGCATAGGCCAAATCATCTAACAGTGTCGGATTCCCAAATTCATCGCTTACAACGCTTACGCTTTTACCTTCGGATAATTCTTGGCAAAGCCAACGAACAAAATTCATTTTTGTGCTGCGGGTATGGCCATATAGCCACATGGTTCGAACAATGGCTAATGGGACAGCACTTTGGGTGCAGATGTTTTCAGCTGCTAATTTTGTTCTGCCGTAGTAGTTAATTGGGTTTGGTTTATCGGTTTCGCTGTATGGGCCTGACTGGCCATCAAACACGTAATCGGTAGAAATCTGAATTACTTTGGAGTCAAATATCCGTGCTATCCGCGTCACAGTCTCGGCAAGCTGTGCGTTGCTTTGCCATGCTTCTTCGCGGTTGGATTCGCAGCGGTCAACATTGGTCATTGCGGCTGCGTTGATGATGACATTAGGATGCCAGTTAACCGTTGCAAGCGCTTGCCGCCACGAAGTTTTGGAGAGCGGGTCAACCGGAATTGCCTCCTTAGCGGTCTGAAAGTGGGTACGTGTTAATCCTGCGAAATCCCAGTTGCTTTCGCGCCGTAAAACACGCAATAGCACTCGGCCAAGTTGCCCTTCTACGCCGGTAATTAGAACATTCATTGCTGCTGATAAAATGGATGGAGAGGAGTAGAGAAATGGTTGTTTTGGGAACAATGAACGGGGCGGGGCTCAGCATGAACGGAGGGTGTGCTCCGGTGGAACCCCCAGGCACTGCAACCCAGCATAGTTGTGCGTAAGCCCAGTAATTAACCGAATCAGCAGGGAAGGGGGAAGGTTTTTTTCTGACCCCTTCCCGCTACTTGATTGTTTTACCGTGTTCCCATTACAATCGTTCCTTTGATGGTTGTGGTGTCGCGTAGGTATTCAACTTCTACTTCCTGCTTCGGTTTGAATTGACCTAAGGCATCGGTGTAATCGTAAACGTTGGCGATGTCTTTCCCCCCTAATTTCATAATCACATCGCCCCCCTTCAACCCTGCTTTTGCCGCTGGGCCGCCATCGCTTACGCCGCTTAGTCGCAATCCTTTTCCTTCGAACGCGTAATCGGGAATGGTCCCGACATACACCCTGAATCCGCTTCCGGAACGTGGAGTTTGAGTGATCTGGGCTTTGGTGAAGGCGGGACGTTGCGCCATTGCATCTACCGCCGAAATGTTTTCGGCAACGAACTCAGTAATCTTCTTTAGCCCGGGATAATTCACTTTCTCCCAGGTGTCGCTTGGGCGGTGGTAGTCCTTGTGGAGATTGGTGAAAAAGAAGAGTACGGGAATATCTTTTGCATAAAAGCTGGAGTGGTCGCTTGGGCCAAAACCATCTTGCACCAGTTTCAGCGTGAATCGGTCGCGGTTCAGCCGTTTCACCAGCGGATCCCAATCGGAAGATGTCCCTATTCCATGCATCACCAGTGTGTTGCTGTCCAGCCTGCCGATCATATCCATGTTCAACATTGCCACCACGTTTTGGATAGGGTAGGGGAAGTTGGCAACCAGTGCTGCAGACCCTAACAACCCTTCCTCCTCGGCATTGAACCCGCAGAAAACCAACGTCCGCTTGTTCCCCCCTTTTTTTGCGAAGTACTCGGCAAGTGCAAGCACGCTGGCGGTGCCGCTTGCGTTGTCGTCGGCACCGTGGTGGATTGCTGAATCGTGGTTGTGTGCCAGCGACCCTTCGCCGCCCCATCCCAAATGGTCGAAGTGGCCGCCGATGACGATTACTTCATCCTTCAATGTGGGGTCAGTTCCCGGCAGCACGCCGATCACGTTCGGAATACTGTCGCGGTTGATCCGGAGGTCAACGTTTAGCTGCACCCGCCAGCCGGAAATTGGGAAGGAGTTGGGGCGTTTCAGCGAGTCGATCTGGAGTTGCACCGTGGCCATTGTTTGCTCCTGCGGGTCGCGTGCGTCATCCAGCATGGTGCTACGGGCGAACATTGCTGGCAATCCATAATTGCCGCTGTTTCGCTCCAGCATCAGCGGGAACAGCTTTGCTTCTTCGTTCGGTTGGTTTATGAAGATGATCCCGGCTGCGCCGTTGCTTCGCGCCGCCCGAATTTTTGCCATGAACGACATGTGGTCGGCAAAGCTGCTGTGGGGATTGTTCCCATCCGGGCCGTAGCGCATGGCCACCACAATTTTCCCGTTGACGTTTACCCCTGCGTAGTCATCATACTTTGCTTCGGGGTTGGTGATGCCGTAGCCAACAAACACCAGGTCGCCGTTTGCTTGGCCAACGGAGCTGAAGCCCATTGGGTTGAACTCGGTTCCAAGCGATAACGGGCGCACACCGTTGGCGTTCAGCACAAGCAGTTGGGTTTTGTCGCCAAGCTCCACCCCAACGGTGTAGTTAAATCGGTGGAAGTAGTTCTGCAATCCCGGCGCGTTTTTTAGCCCAACGGCCTTGAATCGTTCGGCAAGGAACTGCGCGGCTTTCAGGTTTGCGGGCGTTGCGGCGCGGCGGCCTTCCAGCATATCGCTGGCAAGGTATTTCACGTCATCCCGAAGTTTGTTTTCGGAGATGGTTTGGGCGGAAATTGTTTGGGTGGCCATTGCTCCGGCAGCAATGATGCTGAGTAGCAGGGTGGCCAATCGCATGGTGGTTGTCTGATGCTGCATAGGTTGTTAAACGTCAGTTGTTGTTGTGCCGACTGCTCCTTCTCCAATCACTGCTTCCAGCACTTCAGTTGCATGGACAGCGACATGAACCTGCTCCCAGACTTTGCTGATGATACCTTGCTTGTTTATCAGGTAGGTGGTACGTTTTGGCCAGCGGTTGTTGATTGGTACGTCGTAGGCGTTGCAAATCGCGCCATCGGTATCCACCAACAGCGGGAAATTTAGGCTGTACTTTTGCGTGAAGGCTTGGTGGGCCGTTTGGTCGTCAAGGCTGATGCCAAAGATCACGGTGTCGGCAGCGTCGTACTCCGGTTTGGCATCGCGGAACCCGCAGGCTTCGCGGGTGCAACCGGGGGTGTCGTCTTCGGGATAGAAGAAGAGCACAACGCTCTTGGACCCCTGGAAACTGCTGAGCGTTACAACGGCTCCATCAGTGGTGGCCGTGGTGAAGTCTGGCGCGGAAATTCCTTCTGGTAACATTTGATTCTTCTGAATGTAGGTTTGCTGTAAGTTCGCGGGCAGCAATGCTGCAACAAGACGTGGAAGGGAAGCGACCACGAAAGTAGCGACTACCGCGATTCAACAGAACGCCACGCCCGCGCCAACCACGAACTGCAACAACTGGGCAAGGGTTACAACGGATGGGGGGAACGTCTGTTTGGTGGGTTGTTAGTGGTTAGTGGTCAGTGGTTAGTGGTTAGTGGTTAGTGGTCAGTTGCAAAGAAAGTCATTAGTCCTTGGTCATTGGTCATTAGTCACTCACCTTACGCACGCTCCCATTCTCCCGTCATTGCCCCGAAGGGTCGGGGTCTTCGACAAGGAGTCTTCGATGAAGCACCGCGAAGCAGCGGCGCAAGCCCATCTCGCGGTTTTTCGGAGAGCATCGGACACGCTATGGTGTTGCGTAAGGCCAGTTAGTCATTAGTGGGGGAAGCGGCGATTGGCATTCGTTGATTGAACACCATACTACCATTCACGGCTCACGATTCATCAAGCACGATTCACCAATTACCAATTACCAATTACCAATCACCCCTCATTCACCGATTTCCGATAACCGATAACCGACATGAATACAAGCACCTTCAGCCGCTGGCTTCTTCTTCTTTCACCGATCCTTTTCGCATTCACCATCCCCATGGACGACGACAATTTCACGTTCTACCTTTCCACCGAGCGGGTGTTCAGCCCAACCGAAGGGGGGATCAGCGTCAGCCTAAGCGGGCAGATGCAGAAATCCACCACGTTCGAGTTCAAGGCCTACCGTATCACAGATCCGGTGGAGTTCTTCCTTGCGCAGATGCAGAAATCCACCACGTTCGAGTTCAAGGCCTACCGTATCACAGATCCGGTGGAGTTCTTCCTTGCACAGAAGGACCCGCACACGCTGGATTTGGGGGACGACGATGACGACAGCACGCAATCCAAACGCCGCCGCCCTATCTGGAGCAAATACAAAGTGGCTGCCGAGTGGGAACAGACCATCAAAGCCAGCAAATATCACTGGTTCAACGAGACCGTGAAGGCTCCTGTTCGCGAAAGCGGGGTCTATCTGGTGGTGGCCACCGCACGCGACAAACAGGCAGCCGCCGTGCTGATCCTGAGCAACCTTGGCATGATTACGAAGCAGGCCGATGGAACCGCCCTTGCCTTTGTGATGAACCGCGCCAACGGCCAACGCGAAACCAACGTCCCGCTGACCTTCGTGCGCCGTGGAACCACCCTGGCAACCAGCAACACCGGAAGCACCGGCGCGGCGCAAATCACCATCCCCGATACCCCGCAGCAAACCAACGAAGACGACGAACCCTACTACTGGCGGTATGGCAATAACCTTGTGGTGATGGGCCAGAAAAATGGTGAGTTCGTCATCTCCGATTCCTACTTCTACGGCTACCGTGGCCGTGGTGGGAGCAACGTCCAAACGTATTTGCACACCGACCGCCCCGTCTATCGCCCGGCACAGAAGGTCTATTACCGTGGCATTGCCCGCCAGGTGCAGCCCGATGGAACCTTCAAACTTAGCACCAACGACACCGTGCAGGTCGAGATTAGCGACGCACGCGGGACCACGATCAAGCGCGACACCCTTACCCTCAGCGACTTCGGCACCTTCAGCGGTGAACTGATGTTGGGGGATGAACCTCCGTTGGGCAGCTACGCCATTCGCACAACTATCAACGGTTCCGATGGCTACTTCAACTTCCAGGTGCAGGAGTACAAAAAGCCGGAGTACGAAGTGACCGTCACCACCGACAAAACCCAGTACACCCGTGGCGACAAACTCACAGCAACCATCAAGGCCGATTACTACTTCGGTTCCCCCGTCGCCGAAGGTGAGGTGGAGTACCGCATCTACCGCTCGCGCTACTGGCGGCCGTGGTGGTATCGGACGGAGTGGGCCTATCTCTACGAAGAAAAAATGATGTTCCCACAGTACGGGATGGAGATGATCCACAACGGCAGCGGCAAGCTGAACGACGACGGAACCTTCACGGTTGACTACACCACCGACGGCAAGGCAACCGAGGATTACGTGTACCAGATACAGGCCACCGTGGTGGACGCAAGCCGCCGCGCAATCAGCGGTTCGGTCGGGGTGAAGGTGACGCGGGGTGAGTTTTTCATCACCACCCGCACCGACAAGTACCTCTACAAACCGAACGATGAGATTGCCCTCACCGTCCAGATCAACACCTTCGATGGAGATAAGCCAGTTGCCACCGATTTCAAAGCCCGCGTGCTGCGGACCTGGTGGGAACCACGGAAGCGGGGCAGCAGTAGCGAACGCCACGAGGAAACACTCTGGACCGGAAGCGGCGCAACCAGCAGCGATGGCAGCGGCGTAATCCGCATCCCCGCCGGCAAACAGGGCTACTACAACCTTGAAGTGGAAGCCGCCGACAGCCGCGGAACCAAGATCACCGAGACCAGCTACATCTACGTTGCCGAAGAAGGCTACGCTTGGTACAACGATGGCTCCAGCGATATCCAAATCATCCCCGACAAGGACCTGTACAAACCAGGCGAAACCATGAGCGCGCTGGTGGTGATGCCCGCCGAAAACATTGACGTTCTGGTCACAGGCGAAGGCGCGACACTCTACGGCGCGCAGGTCGAGCGGCTGAACGGGCGTTCGGCAATCGTGCGGATGAAGATTGACGACCGCCAAGCTCCGGTCTTCTACCTTGCCGTTAGCTCCATCGCCAACGATCAGTTCTACAGCCACCAGCAGCGAATCACCGTTGCTCCGGTTGGCAAACGGCTGCGGATCGAGGTGAAAACCGACAAGCCACAGTACAAGCCGGGCGAAACCGGAACCGTCACCATCCGCGCACGGAACGAACAAGGCGAGCCAGCGGCCACCACCGACATCGCACTGAGCATGGTGGATGAGGCCATCTACGCCATCCGCCCAGAATCGGCCCCCGACATCCAGAAATTCTTCTACGGCGAGCGGGGGAACGAGGTGAGCACGAATACTTCACTCTATTTCCGATTCTCGACGCGGTCGCGGCAGGCAATGGCATTAGCGACAGATTCTGCTGGGAATGCAGATATGGAGATGCGCGGAGGCCGAGTAGCCGAAGCCGCCCCGATGATGGCCAAACGCAAAAATGGCGACGATGCTCCCGAAGCTGATGCCTACGTGCAGCCAACGCTCCGCAAAGATTTTCAGGACTTGATGTTCTGGACTCCATCGGTCCGCACCGACGCATCGGGGCGTGCAACGCTCACGGTGAAGTTCCCCGACAACCTGACAACGTGGCGCATCACCGCACGCGGCGTGACGCAAGCAACGGCGGTTGGGCAAACCACCACCGAAGTGATTGCCCGCAAGGAGTTGCTGGTGCGGATGGAGACCCCACGGTTCATCACCAGCGGCGACCGGCTGATGATTGCAACCACCATCCACAACTACTTGGCCACCGAGAAACGGACCAAAGTGGAGTTCCTTGCCGAAGGGGTTGACGCAAAAGAACGGGAGCGCACCGTGATGATTCCGGCCAACGGCGAAACGCGAATTGACTGGGAGATCACCGCACCAAAAGCGGGCGAAGCCAAGCTGACGGTGCGGGCACTGACCGACGAAGAATCGGACGCGATGGAGCTGAAGGTTCCGGTGCTTCCGTTGGGGATCAAGCAATCGGTGGCCGGCATTGCCGACCTTGACGACCGCACACCAAACGGGACAATCAACCTGCTGCTTCCCCCCAATGCCGACCCGACCACTGGCGAACTGACCCTAAGCCTTTCTCCATCGCCGGCAAGCTCGCTGCTGGGCGCGTTGGACGACTTGATCGGCTACCCGTATGGCTGCGTGGAGCAGACCATGAGTCGCTTCCTTCCAACAGTAGTGGTGGCCGACGCGCTGAAAAAATTGGACGTTCCGTTCGATGCCAAAAAGCGGGAAGAGCTTCCGAAGATGGTGGCAAAAGGATTGAACCGACTGTACGAACTTCAGCACAGCGACGGCGGCTGGGGATGGTGGGAGAACGACAAAACCAACGCTTTTATGACAGCCTACGTGATCTACGGCATGGCGATAGCGGCGGAATCCGGCTACGATGTTCAGAGCAGCCGGCTGAATCTCGGGAACCGCTCGCTTCAGCAGATGATCGCCAGCAACGACAGCCCCGACGACAAAACCATTGACCCCACAACCCGCGCATGGATGCTGTACGTGGCAGCCATGCAAAGCGAAAGTGATGCAGGACTGAAAAACCGCATTGAAAAACTTGCGCGCCGCAACGACCTTAACAACTACGCCCGCGCACTGCTGGCGTTGGCCGCAACGCACCAGGGGGCAACCGCCGTGGCCGGGAAGATGGTATCACAGCTGGAAGGAAGCGCCACGCAAACCCAAACCGGGGCATTCTGGAAAGGGACAACGTGGCACTACAACTGGCAAGATGACCAAGTGGAAACCACAGCATGGGTGCTGAAGGCAATGCTGCAACTGCGTGGCGAAACCGAGCTTACCCGCAAGGCAACCCGCTGGCTGCTCACGCAGAAACAAGGCTCGTCGTGGGGGAACACGCGCCAGACAGCAATGGTGGTGTTCGCACTGGCCGACCATCTGAAATCCACCAACCAGTTGGACCCCGACATGACCATCACCGCACGGGTGAACGGCAAGCAGGTGGCAAGCCAACGGATCACCAAAGCCGATCTGTTCAAGGAAGAAATCAAGGTGACGGTTCCGGCGGCCGGGCTAAGCAAAGGGGAGAACCGCATCGAACTCACACGGTCGGGCAGGGGGACGCTGTACGCCACGGCACGCCTTAGCTACTACGCCACCGGCAGCGCAATCAAACCAGCCGACGCAGGCTTTGCGGTCAAGCGTGAGTATTGGACCCTGGAGCGGGTGCGCGACGGGAAGAAGTTCATCTACAAGAAACGCCCATTCAGCGGCACAGTGAAAAGTGGAGCGGAGCTGTTCGTGAAAGTGACAGTGGTTCCGAACGCATCCTACGATTACTTCATGCTGGAGGACCCATTGCCCGCCGGCTGCGAAGTTGTCACCGAAACCAGCGGCTACGAAATCCCCGGCGAAAACGGCTACGGCGGAAACGATGGCGGCGGCGGCGGCTACCGCCCGTGGCAACGCAGCTGGAACTGGTGGTATGCCGACCGCGACGTGCGCGATGAGAAAGTGAGCTTCTTCAGCACACGAATCGAGGGGCGCGAGTACGAGTTCAGCTACATCCTGCGCGCCCAAATCCCCGGCAGCTACGCAGTGATGCCCGCCGTTGGCGCGTTGATGTACTACCCCGAAGTACGCGGCAACAGCGGCGTGGTGAATGTGAAGATTGAGGGATAAAACCGACTACAAGAAAGCAACGACGGCCACCGCTACGGTAGCCGTCGTTGCTTTTTTTCTTGCTCACTCTACTGGTTAGTGATATTTGGAATGCGGCTAACAAAATTTTTTTCCGAACGGAAAGTAGCCTAAAAGGTGAGGTACTCAGTTATTTCATCACCGCAAGTATTTTTTCGGCAGCTTGTTTTCCGGTCACGGCTGCGCCTTCCATAAATCCTTGAAAATCGTAGCTGCAATGTTCGCCAGCAAAAAAAAGATTTCCCACTGGCATTTTTTCGGCACCTGCAAACGCGTTCCACTGGCCAGGTTTGTAGCAGCTATAACTCCCCAACGCAAAACGATTGCTTGGCCAGTGGAACCGCTCGATATTCCCATTTAGTTGTGCCGTAAATCCTGGGAATATCTTTTCGATTCCTGGCAGTAGCCGCTTCGCTTGCACGTCGGCGGTTTCCAATCCCACAGTATTGGCCCTTAACCGCTGAGATTAATTATGGGGATTTTTGCGTGATCGAAGAAACTTCGTAGAAGATCCACACGATATCGTAACCGTGCAAACTCCCTGCGCACCAGCTTCGCTAACTCCTCCACC
>JADZEY010000106.1 GCA_020850315.1 Armatimonadota bacterium
ATGGTTTTGCACGGCTGAGAACCCTGAAAAGCAAGGACTATGCTTCGCTGCCAACAGCCGAACAATCGGAACTGAAATCGCTGCAAGAATTGGAGAAACAGGGGAAGCTGAAAGCCTTCATCTCCTACCTAGACCTCCCCACCTTCTACTGCATCTACGCTGCGCTGATCGCACTGTACACCATGCTTGGCGGCCTGTTTGCGGTTGCCATTCTGGATGTTGTTCAAGGGGTGCTTATCGTCTTCCTTTCGCTGGTGCTGATCCCGATTGCGCTGGCGCAAATCGGGGGAATTTCTGGGATGCAGCAAACCGTCCCTGCGGCTATGTTCCAACTGTTCGGCAGCAGCGCGGCAAGCGATTACACCTGGTACTTCGTGGCCAGCTTCGCACTGCTGAATCTTGTGGTGAATGCCCCAAAAAATTTCACCATGGGGGGATCGGCTAAGGACGACCGCTCGGCACGGATCGGCTTAGTTACCGGAAGCATCTTCAAGCGGTTTATGATGATCGGTTGGGCGTTTACCGGGTTGCTTGCGGTGGGGCTGTATGCCGGCCAAGTCTCGGATCCCACCAACATCTGGGGGGTGATGACCCGCGACCTTCTGGGCGTTGGCGCAATCGGTTTGATGATTGCCGCCATTTTCTCGGCAAACATGGATGGCGCGGCAACCGCATCGCTGGATGCCTCGGCTGCGTTCGTGAAAAATATCTACGTGACGATTCGCCCCTCCACCAGCGAGCAGCGGCAGATGCTGGTTGGGCGGCTGATCGTCTTCCTGATCCTTGCCTCCTCCATCTTCTTTGCCCTGCGTGCCGATGATATTGTAGCTGTCTTCAAATATGCTCTGCAGATTGGGGCGATTGTGGGGCCAACGTTCTGGCTGGTCTATTTTTGGCGCAGGCTGAACACACGGGCGGTAGCGGCGCAAATCATCATCTCCATTCTCCTCACCATCATCATCCCCAATGCCTTGCCGGAACTAACCGGGATGCGAACCGATCCGGCCCTTACCCAACGCACAGCCGAACGCATCGTGAAAGCCGAAGCCCCCGCAACAGCAGATGATGTGAGGTCTGGGAAAGCAGAAGCGATTGGCCAGAAAATCACCAAAACTGAACGAGTTGCCCCAGTTGGTATTTATTTTGAGCGCGTTGTGGAAACACCCGAAGGGCTTCGCGGCGAAGGATTGTTCCGAACCAACATCTACATGATGTCAGCCGCTGGTGCTGATTTCACCACGTGGTCCAATGCCCAAATCTCCACGGCCAACCTGCTGGCCGATGCGGTTCTCCCCTTCCTGTTGCTGGTGCTGTTCTCGCTGTTCACAAAACCGAATGCCGACCCGGTGCTTCGCGATTTCTACGCCCGAATCCACACCCCAGCCGTTGCCGACCCGGAAGAAGATGCGCGATTGGTCCAAGAAAAGATCAACAACCCTGAGCTTGTTGAACAGAACAAACTGTTCCCCGGAACCAACCTGATGTTCTGGCGGCCAACACGGTTCGATATCTTGGGGTTCCTTGCCTGCATTGGGTTTGTGCTGTTGATTATTGGCTGCTACATGGCCGTTGCCAGCATCGCGGATCCGTAGGTTTTGGCCAGGCATGTGATCGAACAAAAAACTGTGACTCAGGTTAACGCGCAGAGCGTTTGCCTGATGCCGAGATTCTACACCCTCTCTTCTTCCCCCTCTCTGTGTCCTCTGTGCCTCTGTGGTTTTCCCCCCTCTTTCCAATGAACCACAGAGACACAGAGGGAAGAAAAGGCGAGAGGGAGTATTGCCTCGTGTAGATACGCCAGAACTGATTCCCATCTTTCTACCAATTTCCTTATGCAGGCACTGCTTGATTTTGCAAACCACGGAATACTCCCCTTTGTTGGGCGGGAGCATGAGTTCCAACGATTGCTCAATTTCTGCCAACGCCCCGCCGATTCCGGCACGCTGCGTGCGGGGTTGGTGATTGGCGAAGCTGGTTCCGGAAAGTCGCGATTGTTAGATGAGGTGACCCCGAACTGCGAGGCCGCTGGCGTGATTGTGGTTCGGATAAAACTTTATCCGGCGGCGGTCAATGCCATTGCCCCGCTGCTTGCCCAATCGCTCTATCTGATCCCAACCGCACGGCAGCTTCTGCGCGCCGAACCGGAAGCGACGCTCCATTCGGTTATCGCTGCGTTGCAACGGTTGTCGCGGTTGCGTCCGGTGGCGATTGTGATGGAGGATATTCATCTGCTGCCGCAGCACTCCGTTGGTGAGTTTGCAACAGTACTTGGGGGGATTGCCGACGAGCCGATCACACTGCTTTTGGTTGCGCGCCCGCTAGACCTTCCGGTGCGGGGCGTGCTGGAACCCCACCTTGTGTTGGAGTTGGAGCTTGCCGGAATCCCCCAGCAAGCCCTTGCTCACCTCTGGAATCAACTGTTTGGCAGCAATCTGGATGCCACAGTACTTGCGCAACTTCGGCAACGGACCCTTGGCAATCCGCTTGCGCTGCGGTCGGCATTGCGTGGCGCGCTGCGTACCGAACAAGCAACGGAATCGCCAGACCGCACCGTTCAAATTCGGCTTGACACGGCACACTTGCAGGCATCGCTGGAACGGAACGTGAAGTTGCTGGCCGAAGGGATGATTGCCCACTTGAACCCGAACGAGCGGAAACTTGCTGCCAAGCTATCGCTGTTGGGAGAAGTTTTCGCGCGCGAGGCAGCGGCGGCATTGCTTCAGGATCCCGCCGATGCCATTGCCAGTTTAATTTTCAAAGGGGTTCTTGCCCCGGCAGTGCTTTCCACCACCCCCATTACCAATTCAGCAAGCCAGTTCCCATTGCTGATCTTCACCCACACGCTGCTGCATCACCACTTGATGGAGGAGGAGACCGCACCCGCCGCAACGACCACAGTTGAAACCGGCCACCAGCTTGCAAACATCATCCAGCAGCAACTGCCGCTGTTTGCAATCGCCCCAATCGAGTATCTGGACCGCCACGCAACACAGATAGCGTTTGCCCCCGATACGCTTGCGGCACTGATTCATTCATTAATCAGCATAGGGCTGCGGGTTACAGGAACCACCGATTGGAGTATTCGGCTGCAGATTGGGGAGGTCGCGTTGAAGTTGTACGATGCCCACACCACTTGGTGGAACGATGCCAAGTTTCTGGAGCTTCGGTTGTGTGCGTTGGGAATGCGAACCACGCTGCAAATTCGGAAGTTCAGCGTGGAAGAGCTATCCGCCACCATTCAAGAATACCTGCAGGCAACTTCCGGTATGCTTCCCACCCACCTGCTCAATCATCGCCTGCGTGCGCTGGGGTTGGTCAACAGCCAGAACCGTCATCCAAATCTGGAGCTTGGGTTGCAATCTTGGGAAGAAGGGGAAGCGATTCTGAAACGTGCCCCAGAGCTACGATTCAGCTACGACTACCACTACTTTCTTAGTGGAGTTGCCCGATTCCATTACTACAACCAGATTGAAGACACCGACCACCTTGAGCAGCGGGTGATTGAACTCTTAGACAGCCACGACACCCCGCCCGATGTTCGGCGTGAGATTGCCCAAGCCCTGGCCCCGCAGTTGTTCCCCCTTTTCTTCACCGCCAGTGATGTGCAACGGAGATTAGCGTTGTTGGAGCGAACCGAACGGGAGAATATCCCGCCAACGTCGCATTGGTTTATAGCAACCTTGGGGCTGCTGCATTCGGTGGGGCAATACGACAAGTTCACGGCGATGCTTCCAAGCGCGCTGCGGGCATTTAGGGATATGGGGCACTGGCGCAACTACGCGCTTGCCAACTCCAAATCCCTGCTGGCAAAACTGATGCTTGGTCACGCTAAGGATGAAGTTTTGGGGAAATGGGAGCGGTTTATTGAGACCTTGCCACCGGATCGCCTAAGCGATCTACGGGTTAGCTTCCAGCACGCATTGGGCTACCACACAATCCTAACAGGGGTAACCGAAAGGGCCGACGCACTGCTGCGGAAATTCAATCTTTCAACAATTTCGGAAGATCATTTCTGGGCCTACAGCCACGCGGTGCTTGCTGGCGATTGGGAAGGGGTGCAGGCCGCCTTGCAGAAGCCATCATTCTCACCCTACCGCCGGTTGGTGGAAGCATTGGGAACCGCCCCCGACGTTGTGGCCAACACCGTCACCGAAATTCTTACCCCGGAAGTCACCACCTACGAAAGCGGTTTTTACCTGTTCGTAATCGGCCTAAAGCTGATAGAGCTAATTCAGAAAACCACGGGGGACAATCTGCTGGATGGGCGTGAACGTGAGGTGCAAGCAGCATTCATCAACCGATTGGAGTGGTATCACACACGTGGGATGTTCCCCTGCATGGCGATGATGATAGAGCATTGCGGCGACCACCTTCCGGAAAAAGAACAAGCAACGTGGAAGAATCGAATTGAGGATCTGCAGAAGCAATTCCGACAGCAGCACGCAGCGGCAGCGCGCAACGTGCAATGCAGGCTAACCATGCTTGGCCGTGTGGAGTTCACCCTATCCGACGGCACAGTGCAGCCGGTGCGTGGCGGGCGAATGAAATCAATTCTGGGGCTGTTGGTTGCCGACCGGATGAGTCGCCGCCCGTTATCAAAACAGGAATTTTACTTGCTGGCGGCCGGCGAGGATGGGAAAGACTTTGAGCTTGCACGCAAAACCGTCAACATGGCGATTGCAAGCCTTCGGAAACTGCTTGGCGACCAAGCATTTCTGCGGGATGAGGAGGCCATCCGGCTGAATTTTGAGTTCATCAGCGTGGATATTCTGGAGGCTTGGGATGCCTTGCATGAAGCAATCGCTGCGGCCAAGCAGCGCGCTTTTTCCCGCGCCCGCACCCAGTTGCTGCGTGCCTTGCAAACCGCCGGCGAGGTTCCCTTCCCGTCGCTGTATGACGATTACTTTGAGGCTGTCCGCGAAGATTTCGAGACACGGCTGCGCGGGGTCACGGTGGATATTGCAAAAGCCCTACTCCGCGAAGGGGATGCAGCCGGGGCCGAGGAGGTGCTGCGCATCGGGTTTGAATGGCTTCCCGAGGATGAGGAGCTTGCCGAACTTTTGCAGCAAGCCCTAATTGCCGACAACCGACGCGCCGAAGCCGAGCGGGTGAGGCTTCAGATCGCTGGGGAGGATTGGTAGGGCTGCCGTTATGGGTTTCCGTTGGGGTCAATGCGCTTGAACAGAATAAACTGCGCAACCGGAGTACTCAGCACCACTTGGTAGCGCGTATTCAGCAACGAATCCACCCCAGGAAGCCGGCGAAGCCCTTGTTCGGAAGAAAAATTATTCCCCGTCATTACCGGGCTTTCATCGTTCTGTTCAGTCAATATCCATTTTGGCACAGAAGCCCGTAGGTAGTTAGCGGTTTCCTGCTTCCAGTGATATGGTGCAAAATCAGCACAAAAAAACATTGAATAAGTGAACTTAAATGGTGGCATTCGATTGGTGACGGCATACGCTAACCCAGTTGAAAGAGAGGAAGCATACAACGTGTCTTGCGGTGTTCCGCTGGCATCAATTAGGGAGTCAATGCTCTGCAGTTCCAGGTACTGGCCCGCCACAACTGGTTCGTAACCCCAATATGTTTTTCCCTGCACTGTTTGGAAATATACAGCAATCGTGTTGCGGAACATTCGGGAAAGTGGGCTGTACACGATAAGCAAACAAGCCGCTACCAAAGCAATTATTTTTCCAAACAAATCTTTCTTCAACGCATATCGAATCAGCGACAGCAACGACAACACTCCAGCCCCCGCAAGAATTGCTCCAAACGAAAAAATTCTGGAGAAATGATAATCCGCCATTTTACCTTCAATCAACACCGTCAGAACCATCCCTAAAAAACCTAACGTTGCTACGCGGAGCAAGATGCTTCCTGTAAAACCATGATTGCTGTTGTTAAGATTTTTCGGCAACGTTTGGCCTGTTGTTTGTCGAACAGATTCGCCCGATTGAATCGCAAGGAACATGCCTATTGCTGTTGAAAAAACTAACAGCATCGAATAATCATCTCCAAAATATGATGGAACACCCGACAAATAGTTTTTTATTAACAACGCAGGATTTTGCCATTGAATTGTTCCATACTTCGACATAAACGCGCTGGCTTCAAGAAAATTAGCCCATGCACCGGATGAAGCCAGCCACGCCACCAACAGCAACGGAACAATTAAAAATCCAGCGATTAAGAACAAGGCCCGTTGCATCATTTTCTGAGCCGTATCGCGAAAAAACCAAAATTCGGCCACTACAGCAATCGCAAGCATTATTCCCATCGGATACTTCAGGGTAAATAACGCTCCTAAAAGAAATCCTGCCGTAAATAGCCCCCAACCAGTCCGCTTGTGTAATTGGAACCACAATGCCGAAACAGCACAAATCCCAGCATACGACTCCGTTTGTGCTGAATTCATAAATCCTAATCCGGAATAGAGGATTGCATACAGCAGCGCACTTGTCACCGCCCAAAGGCTGTTTCCTGTTGCCCTGCGCACAAGGCTAATCATTACCCCGCAGGTAATTATCTGAACGATGCAGTCCAGGATTCGGATGGAATACGATTGCGAGCCAAACAAAAAAATTCCACCTGCATAAATCCATGCAATTAACGGTGGCTTATTGTCAATAAAATCACGGAACATCACCTTCCCTTCCAGCAACTGCTTCCCTAACAAATAAAACACGGCAGTATCTGGGCTCCAGACGTAGGTAATCATCATCCCCAGCAACCCGGCAATAAGTGCCCAAACAGTAATCCACACCCAACGCGGCAACGTGGAATAGTGCCCGAACAAGGAATCGGGCGACATGATTGATGCTACATCACTATTGATCTGTTTCATGGCTCGGGTAGGAATTGTGAACCGGAAGGATTGGCTTTACAGAGAAGAAGGTACAGCTTGCATACCCCCCAAAAAAAGGAACGCCCATGCCACTATTATGGCAAAGGGCGTTCCGGCAGAACTGCTTGCCGAAGGCTTAGTTGCGCTCGCTAATTGGGGCGTACTTCAGTTCGGTTGGGCCGGTATATTCGCTTGCTGGGCGGATAATCCGGTTGTCAGCTTGTTGCTCCATGATGTGTGCCGTCCACCCGACCATGCGGCTCATCGCAAAAATTGGTGTGTACAGGTCAATCGGGATACCCATCATGTAGTAGGCCGAAGCTGAGTAGAAGTCAACATTTGGATAAAGATGCTTCTGCTCAAGAACGTAGTCCTCGATAATCCGCGACATCTCGAACCACTTCGTCTCGCCAGCTTCTTCGCCCAACTGTTTGGACATTTGGCGAAGGTGCGTTGCGCGTGGATCTTCGGTTTTATAGACGCGGTGGCCAAAGCCCATCACTTTTTTCTTGGAGGCTAAGGCATCGGTAATCCATTCCTGTGCGGCGGAAACTTCGCCAATCTCTATCAGCATCTTCATTACCTGCTCGTTTGCGCCGCCATGCAGCGGACCTTTCAGCGCGCCGATTGCCCCGGTGACTGCCGAGTGCATATCGGACAAGGTTGCGGCGATGCAGCGTGCGGTGAAGGTGCTAGCGTTGAACTCATGGTCGGCATGAAGCGTTAGGGCCACATCAATCACCCGGGTGTGGGCCGCCGATGGCTCCTTCCCGAACAACATGTAGAGGAAGTTTCCGGCGATCGAGAGGTCGTTCCGTGGCATCACCAAATCGCCGCCGGAGCGGATGCGGTGGAACAGTGCCACCACTAACGGCGTTTTGGCAATCAAACGGATGGTCTTGCGGTAGTTGGCTTCGCGGCTGTTGTCGGCAACGTCTTCATCGAAGAAGGAAAGGTTGCTGACGATTGTGCGCAGCACCTCCATCCCGTTGGCGTTGGCGGGAAGCCGCAACATCTGCGCAAGAATTTCGCTGGGCAAGTTCTGCTCAGCACGGATTTGCCCGATGAATTCATCAAGCTGTGATTGGTTCGGCAACGTGCCGTTCAGAACCAGATACGCTACTTCTTCAAAGGTCGCGCCACCATTCACCAGATCGTGGATGTCGTAACCTCTATAGATCAGCCGCCCTTCGCGACCGTCAATGAAGCAGATCGCTGACGTTCCGGCAATGATGTCCTCTAGTCCCTTCTTTGCTACTACTGCTGTGGTCTCGGCCATGATGTCCGGTACTCCTGTATGGATAAAAGTAAGAGTGGATATGTGTCCTTAGAACGCCAAAGATAGGGAACACATTTTTGAGGGGAGATTACCGAACCGTAAAAAAAGTTTTTAAGAAGGTTGCCCCCCCCTCCTTTACTCCAGGCCGCAATCGGGTGCTGGCGTGTTCTTTTTCTCTTCCTATCTTGGGGCCATGCACTTCCGAACTTGGGCACTGTTCATCGCCCGACGCTACCTTGCCCCCGCCCGTCGCAACCGCTTTATCGGGTTTATCACCCTGATTGCCACCCTCGGGGTGATGTTCGGAACCACCGCACTGCTGGTCTCGCTGGCAATTTTGGATGGCTTCGACAAAACCCTGCGCAGCAACATGATCTCCTTCATGGGGCATATCGAAGTTACCTCCATGAAGCAAAGCGCCCCCCTAACCGGATACCGTGACGTGGTTGCCACCCTGCCAACACTGGATCCCCAAGTCACCAACGTCAGCCCGTTTGTTCGGCGCGAAGGGATTATCCGATCCAAAGCCGGGCTGGAGGGAATTTTGATGAAAGGGATTGATGCCGCCACCGATCTGTCAACCATTCGGAATAGAATCGTTGCCGGAAGGTTTGACCTGCCGGAACCGGCCCCCGGCGGGCTTCCAACTATTGTGATCGGCGAACGGCTTGGGGTGAAACTGCAACTGAAACCGGGGGATACCGCGCTGGTGTTTGCCCCAAACGGAACCCCAAGCCCCGATAATCCGGCGGGGATTGAGCAGTTTGTTGTTGGCGGGCTGTACCGCACCGGAATGGCCGAACATGATGACATCTACACCTACACCTCACTCCCCACCGCACAGCGGCTGTGGAAATATCAGGATGACCAGATCACCGGCTATGATATCCTGATTCGCGATGTGGACAGCGTTGCCCAAGCGGCCCAGCGGATCAGCGTCACGCTAGGCTACCCCCATTTTGCGCAGACGTTCTACGACATCTTTGCCCCATTCTTTGCTTGGCTGGATCTGCAGCGGGTTCCGATACCGATTGTGCTGACCCTTATCAGTATTGTGGCAGTCTTCAATATCGTCTCCACATTGCTGATTATGATTCTGGAGAAAACAGAGTCTATCGGCGTGCTGACAACGCTGGGGGCAGGGCCGGGGGGAATCATGTCGGTGTTTGTGGGGCAAGGGCTGCTGATCGGTGGGATCGGAACGGTGCTGGGCTGCCTGATTTCGCTGGGATTTACGTTGGCACAGCAGCATTTTCAGCTTATCCGGCTGGATGCCGATATCTACTTCATTGACGCGGTCCCAGTCTCGCTAAATCCGTGGCATTACCTGATTGTGATCTCCGTTTCGGTGGTGCTCTGTCTTCTTTCCACCCTGTTCCCCGCCTATGTTGCCTCCCGTTTCCGCCCGGTGGATGCGTTGCGGTTTCGGTGATTCCAAGCTGCGCCGCAATTACACCCGCTTCATCAACTTCCCAACCACAGCGTCCACCCCCTCACCTGTGGTAATCCGAACAAACGCCCCCACCTCACGCTGTTGGAACAGGTAGCTGGCAACAATCCTCATCTCCTCAATCTCCAACTTCCCTATCTGCAGCGGAAGCGGCTGGGCAGCGAAGTAGAGGCGTGACAGTTGTTTGCGTATGGCCGATTCGGGAACGCGCCCGCCAACAAGCATACGCCCAGCAAGGCGACCCTGGCGGATAAAAAACAGATGCCGCTTCCCAAACTCTTCGGCTGGAAGCAGGACGATCATGTTGTTGGTGTTGATGCTATCGGCCACACGCTCGCCACTGCTGAAAATCCGCTGAAGCTCGGCTAATCGGTCGCGAAGCAGCGCGGCTTCCTCGAACTTCAACTCTTCGGCACTTTGCTCCATTGCCCGCTCCATCCTCCGTACAATTCCATCCTCCGCCCCCCCCGACAGAAACGCCAAGACGCGGTGAACTTCATGCTGGTATTCTTCCAACGATTGCTGCACCGCGCAGGGCGCGCCGCAACGCGCAATCTGGTGGTAGAAACATGGGCGGAAGGCGGGGTTCGGCGTTGGCATCTCCTCGCACTTCCGTAATTGGAACAACCGTGTGATCGTATCCAACACCGCCTCGGCAGATTCACGGTTGCGGAATGGGCCGAAGTATTCGGCTCCGTCGGCACTGATTTCGGTTGCAAGCTCCACACGGGGGAAGGTATCCTGAAGATTGAAGCGAATAAACGCATGGCGGCGGAATCGCTTCAGCGCGGTGTTGCACGGGGGCAGATGCTCCTTGATTAACCGTGCTTCCAGCAACAACGCCTCAAGCTCACTTCCGGTCAGTATCGCCTCCACGTTCCGCACCCGTTTCACCATCTCCTGGATTTTTGCAGTGTGTTCCGCGCTTGGCCGGAAGTAGCTTCCCACACGGTCGCGCAGATGCTTTGCCTTGCCGATGTACAGCACCTCACCCTTGCGATCCAGCATCCGATACACCCCCGGTGCTGCCGGAAGCGATGCAATGTGCGGCCCCAAATTGCTAACGTGGCGCGGCGGTTCGCTGAAGGCCCGAATTGTCCGCCGCTGGAATGCCAACAAGTCCTCCACGGTCTCGCAACCATGCTCCTCTTGCAGCATATCCAAAAATTCGACAAGCAGCCGCGCGGTTGCTTCGGCATCCCCCAACGCGGTGTGGCGGCCCCGGATTTTAATCCCAAAATATCCGGCAAGATTCCCCAGCGAATACCCTTTCCGTTTTGGCAGCAACCGCTTGGCAAGGCGCATCGTGCAAAGCGAAGAATCGGCGAACGGGGCAATGCCGTAGCGGCGGAACGAAGCTTGCAGGAAGTTGTAATCGAACTGGGCATTGTGGGCAACAAACAGCGCACCATCGGGAAACCAACCACGGATTTCCGGAAACGCCTGATCCCCCTTTGGGGCCGCCAACACCATCGCGTTGGTGATCCCGGTCATCTGCTGGATCTGCTGCGGGATGAACTGCTCAGGATTCACCAATGTGCGGCGGCGTTCGGTGATCTCTCCATCCAACAACCCCACGCACGCCACCTCCGTCACCCGATTCCGCTCCGGCGATAACCCTGTGGTCTCAATGTCGGTGACAATAAATGGAACTTCAGAAAGTAGCTGCGGCATGGAGAATAGATGATGCGGTTGCCATGATGAACCGCAAAAATATACGCCAGAAGCATACCTCACTCAGCCAGCGATTCTGCAAACCGCACCATCCCTCCCCCCTTCGCGGTGCTTCGTCACCAACGCCTCACAATCACGGGTGAGATTACTTACTGACCTTACGCAACGACAAGGTCAGTGGTCAGTGGTCAGTTGCGAAGAGGGTCATTGGTCATTGGTCACTGACCTTAGGCAGAATTTGGATAGTGAACAGTTGGCCGTTCAGTGGCTCCACTCATATCCTTCGACAGGCTCAGGACAGGCTTCGACGGGGCTCAGCAGGAGCGGAGAGGGTGTTGCCAGGTGGAACACCCAGATACTGCAATCAACAAGCTCCAGCATGATTCCGCGTAGGGTGAGTTACTCACCCGTGATTGTGAGCTTGTCGAAACAGCTTCTCACTCGGCATTCGCAATTTTCCCAACATCCCGTTTCCTCCTCTCCCATGCTTCGCTTCGTATCTTCGCACCATGATTGCAACCAACGTTGTTAGCGTCCAGTTCGGCGGGGAGTATCTGTTCCGCGATGTCACCTTTATGATTCGCCCGGGTGACCGGGTTGGATTGGTGGGGGCAAACGGTGCGGGGAAGTCCACCCTGATGAAAATTTTAATGCGGCTGCAAGCCCCCGAATCCGGGCAAGTCCAGACCAGCCGCCATGCTCTGGTGGCCTACCTTCCGCAAGAAGGGGTGGTTCTAAGCGATGCCAGCGTCCGCGATGAAGTGATGAAAGCCTTCAGCGAGGCAAAGGAGCTTGAGCAGGAGATCATCGAAACCACCGAAGAAGTTGCCCGCCGCGCCGACGAAGCCGGAACGCCAGAATATCAATCCTTGCTTGATGATTTGGGCGAGCTTCAACACCGATTCGAGGCGATGAACGGATTTGCGCTGGAGGGTGAGGTGGAGAAAATTTTGATGGGGTTGGGGTTCGAGGTGAAAGACTTCGACCGCAGTTGCGGAACATTCAGCGGCGGCTGGCAGATGCGGATCGAGCTTGCAAAACTTCTGCTTCGCCAGCCCGATCTGCTGATGCTGGACGAACCGACCAACCACTTGGATATCGAGTCGCTGACCTGGCTGGAAAATTTCTTGCAGAACTACCAGGGGGCAATCCTCCTGATCTCCCACGACCGTGCATTTCTGGATGCGATCACCAACCGCACGTTCGAGCTATCCATGCGCCGGCTGACCACCTACGTTGGCAACTACAGCCGCTACCTTACCGAGCGCGACGCACGCCGCCAGCAGCAGCAATCGGCCTATGAGAATCAGAAGAAGATGATTGAGGAGACCGAGGAGTTCATCGAGCGGTTCCGGTACAAGGCCAGCAAAGCTGCGCAAGTGCAATCGCGGGTGAAAATGCTGGAGAAGCTGGATAAAATTGAGCCGCCGGAAAGCGATGAGGAATCCGTTCACTTCCGGTTCCCCGCCGCACCACGCAGCGGGCGTGTGGTGGTTGAGCTGCAAGGCTTGGGAAAATGGTACGGCGACAACCACGTTCTGGACAATGTTGATTTTGCGATTGAGCGTGGCGAAAAAATTGCATTCCTGGGGCGCAACGGCGAAGGGAAATCCACCATGAGCCGGATTGTTGCCGGGATTGAATCCTTCCAGCAGGGGAACCGCCTGCTGGGCCACAACGTCAGCATCGGCTACTTTGCCCAGCACCAGGCCGAGGATCTGGACCCGCGCAAAACCGTGCTGCAAACCCTTGATGAAGTTGCCACCGGCGACATCCGCCTGAAACTTCGCACCCTGCTTGGGGCATTCCTGTTCCACGGCGATGATGTCTTCAAATATGTTAGCGTGCTTTCCGGTGGCGAGAAGTCGCGGCTGGCACTGGCCAAGCTGTTGCTGGAGCCGGTGAACCTTCTGGTGTTCGACGAGCCGACCAACCACCTTGACATGGCCAGCAAGAAAGTGCTGAAGGAGGCACTGATACACTTCGACGGCTCCATCATTCTGGTCTCGCACGATCGCGATTTCCTGAACGGCATTGTGGGGAAATGCATCGAGTTCCGCCAGCGGAAAACGAAGGAGATGTTGGGGGGAATCGAGGACTATCTGCGGCGGCGGCAAACCGGAAGCATTGATGATGTGTTCCGCAAATCCACGGCCAAACCGGAAGCAACCGCCACGCCCGCAGCAGCCGTTGGCGACCGGAAAGAGCAGAAACGCCTGGAAGCAGAAGCCAGAAACCGCCGATACGCAGCAACCAAGGATCTGAAAAAGAAGATTGAGAAAACGGAGCAGGATATCGCCAAAACCGAAGAAGCAAAAACCCAATGCGAGGATCAGCTTGTGTTGCCAGAAATCTACGGCAACCCAACCAAGCTGCGCGATCTGCAAGCCCAGCTTGCCGAAGCCAACCGGAAGTTAAGCGACCTGTACGCCGCCTGGGAACGCACCGCAAGTGAGATGGAGAAAGTAGAGCGTGAGTTGGGGTAGCCTCACAGCCGCCACCCCGTCATTGCCCCGACCGATGTCGGGGTCTTCGCGACAAGGAGTCGGCGACGAAGCAGCGGCGCAAGCAGGTCTCGCGGGGTTCTGGGAAAACATTGTTCTCACTGCCACCCGCAAGAATGCTTCGACTGGCTCAGCATGAGCGGGTGAGCTTGCCCACCCGCCAGTTCCCCACCCCGCCAGATGGGCTTGCGCCGCTGCTTCGCGGTGCTTCCTCGCTTCGCTCCTCGCAATGACCAGAAGAGAGATGCGCTGTATTTCCTCGCTCAAAAAAAGAAGATCATCAAGCAATAACAATCAAGCATTCCCTAACCAACCAACACCATGCCCGACATCAGAATAGAACGCTACCACACGCTTGGCAAAGAATCGGCCAAACGCTCGGTGGATGGAATTGCGCGGCAACTGAAAGCAACGCTGAACGCCACCTGCGACTGGTACGGCGACGAAATGGTGATCCGAAGCGCCGGCGCAGATGGCCGCATCAACGTTTCGGAGAACCAGATTGTTCTGGAGGTCAATCTTGGCCTGATGCTCTCCCCAATGAAAAGCACCATCGAACGTGAGATCAACCGGCAGCTGGACACGCGGTTAGGGACGGGGAAAGGGGGATAAACCGGTTGCGGGAAGCACCTGCACCACCACTGCTGGCGGGCTGGGTTGCTGGGCTGGTTCCATCGGCAGCTCGTAAATCCCCACAACGCTGAAGGTGAGCAGAAAGATCAGGATGGAGAGCCAACCAATCGCCATTCGCCTGCCATCCAACGGGCATTCGTCGGGAAGGGAAGGGTGAGCAACGGGGATCAAAAATCGAAGAATCGCTGCCCAGACCAGCCACCCCATCCACCCGCTGAACCACCAGCTGGCGTTGGCAGCAATCCACTCCATCGGCGGCCCGAAGATGTTCCGGAGAACTTCGTAGAAAGGGTCATCGCTGGCGAAACGTGTGGCTTCCAGCAGCATCTGGCCAACGCTTCCCAACCCAATCACCACAAGGATTCGCAGCACCCATTTGGAGATGTTTTTTTGGCGGCGGCCAACCAAGGCGTACAGGATATGGCCGCCATCTAACTGCCCAATCGGAAGCAAGTTGATTGCGGTGACGAACATCCCGAACCACCCCATGCAGAGGAACGGATAGTGGTACATCTCGTTGGTGGGTGGAAAGAACTGCCCCGGGACAATCAGCAGCCACTGCAGAAAGTCGTACAGCAAAAAACCACCGAAGTGCATCCCCCCATCCGGCAACGCCGCCAGCCCCCGATACTCAGGGTGAAACGCATAGAGCGATTCCGAGCCGGGGATTGTTGCCATGCCGATCACCAGATACGCCAGTGCTACCACAAACCCCGCTAACGGCCCCGCCACTCCAATATCAAACAACGCCTTCCGGCTTGGTATCTGCGACTTGATGCGGATCACCGCCCCCAGCGTGCCAAACAGCATGAACGGCATCGGCAGATAGAATGGCAGCGTGGCCGCAACCCCATGGCGGCGTGCAGCAATGTAGTGGCCGAACTCATGCACGGTCAGAAATAGCATCAGCAATACGCTGAACGGAAGCCCTTGCAGAAAACTTCCCCAGAGATCATCAAGGTTCGGCGCGGCATACATCATGCAGGTGAACGTCACCGAGACGAAGGTGAGCAGAAACAGCGCAACATGAAGGAAGAGTTTGCGGGAAGGCATGAAGGGGTTGGATAGTTGTTGGTTGCAAGGGGTTGGTCCTTGGTCATTAGTCACTCACCTTACGCAAAGCCAAGGTCAGTTGTCAGTTGCCAGTTGCAAAGAGGGTCATTGGTCATTAATCGCTTACCTTAGGCAGAGTTTGGAGAGTGAAGACTTGCCGGCTCGGTGGCTTGCTTCGATGCTTCTCTTCGGCTTTGGCTCCCTCTCTCGCCCGACCATGCGTAAGGTCAGTGAGTCATTGGTCGTTACGGGGGTGCCGCAGCTGCGGCGCAAGCCAATCTTGCGGGATTCTGGGACAACATTGTTCTCACTGCCACAGGCCAGATCGTTTCCTTGTTGTCGCTCCTATCAATAACGAACAGCGGAAGGCACTTCAGCTTTGATACTCCCTCCCTTTCCAAACCACGGTGCGGCGGAACAGAAGGAGCGGGGTGACAAAAGCCTGGGCAATGAAATAGAACTCGAACAGCAGAAAATGGCGCAGCAGCGGAAGCAGCCGCAGCCGCCCCATTGTGGGGATCATCAAAGCAAGGTCGCACAAGAATTTGCAGCCCCAGACGGTTCCCCACATCGCAAGCGAGTGAAACGGAGCAATGGTGATGGAGGCCATCATCAGCACAGCAATCACCAGCACTATTTTCCCTTTGCTGCTCATGGCAATCCCGCCACGCGCCCACCGCTGTTTCTGCCGAAGCACATCAAGCAACGTTGGGCATGGCTCGGTTTGCATTGCAGCATCGGGGTGGCAGTGAAAGATTCCCCGCCCGCCGGTGCGCATCACCGCCGCAAACAGCGCAAAATCTTCCGTCACCGAGAACTCCATCCCACGGTATCCCCCCACCCGCTGGTAGGCGCTTCGCCGGATCGCGAAGTTGTTGCCGATGCACCCCATCAGCACCCCGAACTCCAACGCAGCCGAAGCAATGGCATGAAGGTGCAACCAATCCAGTGCCTGCAACGCGCCAAACGTTGTTTTGTGGCCAACGATGGTGAAGCCGGTGGCAACATCAATATCGCGGGTAAGATGCTCCACAACGCTTCGCGCCCAGGTTGGTGGCGGGGTGCAGTCGGCATCGGTGAACAGAAGGATTTCCCCTGTGGCCTGGTCAATCCCTTGCGCCAGCGCACGCGCCTTGCCGCGCACCGCTGTGTGGTCGGGTACGGTGCTTATCACGCGCAATGTTTCGGGAGATGTGGCGGCCACTTGCTTCATTATTTGCAGAGTTCCATCCTCCGATTCATCATTGATGGCAATCAGTTGCAAGCGATCCGCTGGATAATCCTGAGCAAGCAACGATTGCAGGCAAGCACGGATATTCCGCTCCTCATTCCGTGCAGCAACAAGGATGGTGGCATGAGGCCACTGGGTTGGTTGGTTGCGGGGCAGGGCAACCACCCGCGACCGTCCAATCAGCAGCACCAGATAGTTCAGGGCGTACAGGGCGCAGCAGCCAAGAAGAAAGGCATCAAGAAACATGGGGGGCAAAAGTACAATGGCGCGGTAAAACATGGCGCACTGGTGGAAGGAATCTTGTAGCTTTGGCGCATGGCATGGGAACAATTTGTGGCTGGGCGATACCTTCGTGGGAAGCTACAGCTTGGCATTATCGTCGCAATTCTGGGCATCGTTCTGTTCGATGTCTTTGCGGCAATCTTCTTTTTTGGCTGGCTAATCTACAAGCGGAAACGGGTTAGCCTTATCACCATCATCTCGGGGATATCCGTCTGCGGCATCAACATTGGCGTGTGGGCGTTGATCTGCGTGTTGGGGGTGTTCAACGGGTTCAACGGGATTGTGAAATCGCTGCTGGTTGGGTTCGATCCTCACATCCGTATCACTGCCGTGGATGGCGCAATCCAACAGAGCGATTCGCTGGTGGCGGTGATTCAAGCAATCCCTGAGGTGAAGGCTGCCGGCCCGTTCATCAACGGTCGCTCGGCATTGATGATTGGGAATGAGTTGAAGGTGATTGAAATCCGCGGGATGCGCGCTGCCGATGCCACATCGGCAATCGGGCTTGGGCAAGCAATGGTCACTGGGGGGCTTCCCGACAGCAACGCGGCTATCCCCCACCCAATTGTTTTGGGGCGGGCACTCAGCTTCGATCTTCGCATCCGCAAGGGGGACACCCTTTCACTGTTAAGCCAAAGCGGACTAGAGGAATCGCTGACACAGTACGCTTCCCCCACCATCATCCGCTCGGTTGTGACGGGCGTGTTTGAATCAAGCAACAAAGATTATGATACCTACCGTGCCTACACAGACCTTTCCACCGCACGCGCGCTGTTCGCCTTGCCAACCGGGGTGATGGGGATTGAAGTCCGCGTGAAGGACCTTGAGCAAGCCGAAGCCGTGGGGGAACAACTGCAAACAATGCTGGGAAAAAACTATCGGGTGGATACGTGGCAAGATTTGCACCGTGACTTGTTGGCGGTGATGGAGCTTGAGCGGTGGGCGGCGTTCATCATCCTTTCGCTGATTATCATTGTGGCGGTGTTCAACGTGCTTGGCTCGCTGACGATGTTGGTGAAAGAGAAAGGGCGCGATGTCGGGATTCTGAAATCAATGGGGGCAACCGATGCGGCTGTTCGCTCCATTTTTCTTCGGCAGGGGCTGCTGATTGGGCTTGTTGGAACAATCGCTGGGGTGATAAAGGGGGTTATCATCTGCCTGCTTCAGCAGCAGTACGGGCTGATACCGCTGAACAACAGCGTGTACATCATCTCCGCGCTTCCGGTCCAGATGCGGGTTAGCGACATTGTGATTATCAGCGCGACGGCGTTGTTGCTTTCCGGCCTTGCCGCAATCTACCCCGCCAGCCGCGCCGCCAAGCTGCTTCCGGCCGATGCTGTCAGGTATGAATAACTCACCGTACGCACCTGCCCTCGTTCGCTGCCAGCCCTCACCCCGGCCCTCTCCCAAACAGGTGATGCTACTGTTTCCACTCCATTCGTCCGCTGGGAGAGGGAGCCAAAGCCGAAGAGAAGAGCATCGAAGCAAGCCACCGAGCCGGCAAGTCTTCACTATCCAAACTCTGCGTAAGGTGAGTGACTAATGACTAATGACCAATGACTAATGACCAGTGACTAATGACCTTACACAGCATCACGCTGGAGCTTGGTGATTCCAATGGCTCGGTGTTCCACCGGAAAGACCTCTGCCCATGCTGAACCCCGTCGAAGCAGCCCCGCTCATGCTGAGCTTGTCGAAGCAAGCCACTGAACAGGCAAATGCTCACTGACCAACTACTGCGTACGGTCAGTGAATAAAGGCAGATGGCCGCCAACATTCTTCCCGTATCTTTGCCCCCCTCAATAACAACAAACCATCCATCATGCGTTATTCTGTTGACCACATTGACAACACAGCCACCCTGATGATCCACGAGGATCGGCTGGACTCCATTACATCTTCCGAGTTCAAAGGGGAGTTAGTGGTGTTGTGCCGTTCCGGTATCGAGGTGCTGTTCATTGATATGTCCCAGATCGTGTACTGCGACAGCGCAGGGCTTGGGGCAATGCTTCTGGCACATCGTGAGATGAAGGCATCGGGGGGATACTCCATTATCGTTGGGCTAACCCCCACCGTGAAATCACTGATTGAGCTTGCCCACCTGGATCAAGTCCTCTACATCTACGACACCCGTGAAGAAGCACTGGCAGATTTGGCCGGAACCGAGGAAGAAGGGGAAAGCTGATAGAAGGGCTATCGAACGTTTCGGTAACAGTTCCGAGGTTTGCGCTGTGGGTCACCATCTGCCGTAAACCTCTGTTGTTTTTTCCCGATTCCCCACCCCGAACGCTATTGCAAAAACCGTCTTCGTGAGTTCATGAACCAACAGACACCACGCCGGCTGCGCGATGCAGCGGCTTCAACTGCTTCAACTCTTTCATCTTCCAAGCCAAGCAATCGGCGGCGATATTGGATGATGATTGTTCCGTTAGCATTGCTGGTGGTAGTGTTGGGCTATGCCGTTCTGGAGCGGAACCTGTTCCGCCCCTCAGTGAACTCGCAGGTGGAGCGGACTGACATGTACGTGAAAGCCGGGGAGCATATCCAAGTGAACGTTGTGAACGCTTGCGGGGTGAATGGGGTGGCACTGAAGTTCACGGAGTTCCTCCGCGCACGGAAGTTCGACGTGCCGGAGTACGGGACTGAGAAAACAATGGAGCGATTCAGCAAGGTGATTGACCGCATTGGCGATCCTGTGTCGGCACAGAAAATCGCCTACGCTTTGGGTATCTCTGCAGAAAGAATTGAGACCGAGGTTGACAGCAGCTTGTACCTTCGCGCAACGGTGGTGATTGGCGAGGATTACCTGACGCTTCGGCCGATGCAGTAACCCCATTGCCTCCCCCTCCTCTTCACATCTTCTTTGCCACCACCACCGTTGTTTGGGCAGTTACCACCCTTCCCCCCGATGCGTCGTAGGCTTCCAAGCGAACAATGTAAATCCCTTGCGGAACCAGAAACTGGTCTTCCCCCCGGCCATCCCAAAGCACCTCACTTTGTGCCGGGGATGGAACATTGTTCAGCAGCCGCACCACCGCGCGCCCAAGCCGATCATACACCTGAAGCACAATCCGCGAAGCTGGCATCGGAAGCCGAAACGCAAGAAGTGTGAAGTCATCCCGAGAATCTCCATCCGGGGAAATCGTTTCCGGGATTGCCGACAATACTGCGTCGGATGCCAGGGTGGAGAGCGACCGTGAATTAACCTCGCCCGGCGTCCCCCCCGCCAGCGCAACCGATCCACTCCAATTCTGTTTTTGATTCGATCCCCCCCCTGGCGAGACCCGCTCTATTGAAACGCCTCGTGTGCCATCCACATCGGGGCCCCACCAGTCGCTCCAGTAGTGAACGCTGTCAACCGTTGCCCCGCGTGTGTTCCGCAACACCACTTGATCGGCATCCACGTTCAGGCTAAAACTCTGCTTGCCGATAATGATGACTTTGCTGGAATCTACTTCCGGGAACGCAAGGTAGATGGTGGAGTCGGAGGCAATCACAGCGTAGCCCCCCGGGGGAACGGGTTGGGGGGTGGTGGGAAGTGTGGCCATCGGCTTTGCTGTGGCATCGAACAACCTCCATCCGGCCATGTCAATGGTGCGGTCAAGGGGGTTGAACACCTCCACATACTCGGCGGTTGTTGTGGCTTCTATCACTTTGGGGTCGTTCATCACCTCGGTGATAACCAACCCGGTATCCAACGCCGGCAGGCGGATGATGAACTCGGCTTGGTTGTCACTGGCTTGCTCGTCCCCCTCCACTTCAATTTGCACCTGGCCGCGTTCTCCGGCCTCGGTTATCGTGCGGCTCCATTGCAATTCCACCACGCTGATTTGCCCGGGGGGAATCACGCCAAACGGGATAGCCGCAATCGCCTCCTTCCCCCCACCATCCGGCAGATAGAAGAGCGTTGCGTTGCCGCCAGCCGCCAGCGTTCCGGCGTTTCGGATGCGTGCGGCCACGGTGGAACTATCAACCACAACCAGCTCGACCGCAAGGTTCAGTTCCGGTGCGGCCAGCGAATTTTTCGCGCCTGGGGTGGCCCGGATTTGTGCGGTGCAGCCACCCCACGATTCGGCAAGTGTCGGGTTGCTGCTTGGGCTAATCCGTTCCAGCGAGACTCCATTCCCCCCACCCCATGCGGCTTGGTAGTGGAATGAGTCCACCACGTTATCCAAGGGGTTGCGCAGGGTTACGTCGTCGTCGTCGTTGTTGAATGTGGGGAGCTTCACCAGTACCATTCGGTAGCGGCCCGGGTGCGCCTGCCGAAGCGCGGCGGTATCGGCAGTGGCAACAACAAATGTTTTTGGCGGGAGCAGAGCGGTGGGGAGCAAAGGGCGGGAAGCCGTGGCATCGTGCAGTTGCCAGCCAGCCAAGTTCACCGCGTCGGTGCCGTTGTTGAACAGCTCTATCCACTCCGGCTCGTTGGCAGCTGGGGCGTACATCACCTCGTTAATCACCACTTGCGCCGGTGCCGTCGGCGGCACCAGCAGAAGGCCAAGCAGCGGCAGCAGAATGTTTATTGATCGCAGCATATCCCCCCAAGCATCAGTGTGGTTCGGTCAGTTTTTTGATGATGGTTATCCTCCACTCCACATCTATTCCGGCTCGGCGCTCCCTTCCAGAATCATCCCACGGGTTGCGGGATAGTGCTGATACCACAACTGCAACGCTTCGTGCAAGTGACGTGCGTAGCGGTAATGCGCCCCGGTTCCGGTGCGTAGCTCGGCTTCGTACAGGAACTTGTCGGCGGTAGTGGTATGCTCAAATGGATATTGTGTTCCCAACAGCGTCCAGTAGGGGTGGCTGTGTTCCCCTTTGCAAAGGAGTTCGTAGGCTCTGCGGGTTGCATGTTTCCCAATCTGCTCCAGCCTGCCAAGTTGCTTGTGCTGGTCGGAATCGCGCATCTGGGCTGGCCACTGATCCAGCGCGGCATAAAATCCGACGGGGCGAAGCGGGACTGATTTGGTTCCGGTGCGGTGGCGGTTCAGGTCGCGAATTTCCCCCATTGCCATTGCTTCCCACCAGAACCGCACGGCAACCCGTTTCAGCCGTTCGCCAACAAAGGAGTAGCGGTTATCGTGGTCGGCAAGGTCCTCCATCACCATTGCTTCATCAACATCTGGCGGGGGCATCACCGCAAGATGGGCGGTTGGTGGGTGCTCGGCCACTGGTGAACCCTCCAGAAGGTAGGGGGATTCTGCAGCAATCGCATCCCGCTGCAGCTGCGCAAACTCACGGCGAATGCCGTGCAGAAAGGATGGTTTTTCCGTGGCGTGGCGAAGCATTCGGGGGGCGGCAAGTTCCAATTCTTGGCGGATCAATTCCCCCAGCCGAACAGCCTCCGGCAGCGGGTGGGAAAGAAGCGACTGGCAAAGCGTCACCCATCCCCGTGCCGAAAGTATCAGCATCATGTTGGTGGTGGCGGCCACCGGAAGGAAGTAGCGGGCGCGGTCGAACGCATAGTTGCGTTGCATTCGTGCCACCGTTTTTTGGGCTTTTGCCGAGCTGTCCTCCAGAAGCGAGCGGGGGATGCGGGTGACATCCGGAATTGCAGCCGCCACCGACTCCCACAACGCCACCGCGTCAATGTACGATTGGAAGCTGTCGGCCATCAGGTTCCGCCATTCATCGGCATTGTTGTCGGGGATTCCGAAGGCGGCTGCCGACGGCAGCGAGTCGGCGGTTAATCGGATGTAGCGTGTGCTGGATTCCTGCCCCCCTGCGGTCGGGACCAACGTCCAGACGTAGTAGGCAAGGTGGATGGAAAGCTCATCAATAAACATGGCCACCGGAGCCATATCGGCAATGGACTGGTGGCCATAATCAATCATCTTGAAAATGCCGTCAACCGACTTATCAAGGTTGTTCGGATCAATCTTACTTAAAATTGCTTGCAGCCCATCGTTGCTGCGGGAATAGCGCGCACCGCTGGCGGCCAATAATTCAGGGGTGAGTGCTGGGCGATTCGCAGCATTGGATGCTTCGGTTGGACGGAGAGCAACTTGGGTTACGGTCATCAATCGGCGATTGGTAGTTGGTGATTGGCTTGGGAACAACTATCGGCAGAAGCATGGGGGCGCAGCCCCAATGATCTTGCGCCGTGGCGTTGTGCAGCTGGCAGCTGCCAGCTGGCCTGCAAGATAAGCCGATTGCGTAGGTTGCCAATATGCCCCTTCCGTCACTTTCTCCCGTCGCCTACTTTTTCTCACTTTTCGTGCATCTCGGCCACATCATCGCGCAGCGTTTCGCCGATTTCGCGCCCGGCCACCACCGCGCCGTTGTTCACCACGTTGCGGATTTCTGCCTCGCTTAAACTGAGCAGCTGCACAGCGTTGAAGATGCTTGCCCCAGAGCGCACCACCGTTGGCGCAAGCCCCGCAACCCATGTTTCCGATAACGGAATGGTGTGCGATTCTGAGTCCTCCCAAACGATAATCCCGGTCTTCCGTTCAATCACCCGCGACTTCCCACGGACGTAGATCGCCACGCCGTACGCCCCCGAAACAATGTTGTACTGGGTTAGCTCCGTCTCCACGATAAGCTCTGGGTTATCGGCAATGGTGGCAACGGGTTGAAGCCGCAAGTAATCCACCGTTGCCTCGCTGATGCCCCGGCCAACAGCTTGGGCGATGCTGTCGCCGTTGACTGCGTTTTGCAGTTTCTTCCGCCCCTGGTCGCTAACAACGCCGGAGCCAATGGCGGCAAGAATATCCACCACTGTGTTGTTTTTGGTGGGGCTTTCCACGTAGGCGTAGCTTCCGGCGGAAGCGGTGGTGTAGGTTCGGTAAATAGCGGTCTTTCCGCCGATGTTGTGTTTGGCCAGCTTGTTGGTGTGGCCGCAACCAGCAATCGCCGCCGCGCCAATGGCTGCAAGTAAAAAGAATGCTCGGATGCTCATGTTCTTCCCCGTTCTGTTGGTTTGTGAAGTGCTTGGAAATTCTGCAAGCCGCAACGGGTGCAGCGGTTGCTTGGTTGCAGTGAAGTATTGTTTGGAATGCCTGCAAAACAGCCAACCAGTGGGAACAGTTTAACCAACAAGCATTCTGCCGGAACGCGCCGCCACTGCCCGGGAAGCAAGCGGCTCCACTTCTCCTTACATCACCCTCTTTCTCCGTTCCTGTGTTCCACCGTATTTTCCCCGCCAAATGAACAGTATCTCCAACAGCATCTCCACCATTCGGCAGGCCGTTGCCTGCGTTGCGTTGTTGTGTGGGGTGATTGCGATTGCCAGCTGTGGCAAGCCACAGCAAACCACAATCCCAGCCGACACCGCCACCGCCGCGCAAGCCCAGAAACCAGCATCTGACCCACTTGCCATCACCCTTGACGTGCGAACCCGCACCGTTGGGTTGGAGTTTTTGGTGCGGGTGGAGCGTCGGGCCGAAGCACCCGAAGGTGAGTATCTGCCAAGCGGTGAGAACATCCGCATTGAGATTGAGAACGAGCTTGGCGAGGAATTCTGGTCATCGTCGGCGGGGAAGATGTTCACCCAAGCGATTTCCCCGGTGGAGCCGATTCGGGTTGGGGAGTTTGCCGACTACCGTGAGTACTGGGACGGGCGGAACACCATCACCGGCGGAAGGCTTACGCAGGGGCGGTATCGCGTGATCGTCACAATCCCCGCACAACCAACGCCATACATCATTCGCGAAGATTTTACGTGGAGTGGGAACTAACATACAGCAGACAACCGTGATCCAAAACAACATGATTGACATAGAAGAACGGGACGACACCATGATGCGCAGGGCACTGCAGATTGCCACGCGCGGCCAGGGACTGGTGAGCCCAAACCCAATGGTGGGCGCGGTGATTGCCGACCCCAACGGAAGGATTATTGCCGAGGGCGCGCACGAACAATTTGGCGGCCCACACGCCGAAGTTGCTGCCCTGGCCAACCTGCCAGAAGGAACCGATCTGAGCCAGGCAACCATGTACGTGACGCTGGAGCCATGCAACCACCACGGTAAAACTCCCCCCTGCACCGAGGCAATCATGGCCTCCGGGATCAGAAGGGTTGTGGTGGCCATGCGCGACCCCAACCCAATCGTCAGCGGGCAAGGAAACAAGCGGCTGCGGGAAGCTGGGATTGAGGTTGTGGTTGGCGTTCACGAAGCCGACGCAAAACGGTTGAACGAGGCGTACATCCATTTCATAAAAACCGGAAGCCCGTTCATCACCCTGAAAGTAGCGCAGACATTGGATGGATTTATCGCGCTCCCCAACGGCGAATCGCAATGGATCACCGGGTTGCTTGCGCGGGAACACACCCACCGGCTTCGCGCAATGAACGACGCGGTGATGATTGGCGCAGGAACCGCACTGCACGACAACCCAGCCCTTACCGTCCGGTTCGACATCCCCGGGCGTAACCCAAAACGGGTGGTGTTGGATGAGCATCTGCACCTGCCTGATACTCTGCAGATGTTCACTGATGAATTCCGCACCAACACCATTCTCTTCACCGATAATGACCATCTGGAAAGTGAGAAATCCCACTTGCTGCAAGCAACAGGAGTGACGGTGTATGGGGTACACCGCACCCCAAAAGGATTGAACCTGAACGAAGTGTTCACCACCCTTGGCGACCACGGGATTGCTTCGGTGATGGTGGAAGGGGGCGCGCAACTTGCCGAATCGCTGATGCGGGAAGGATTGGTTCACAAACTGAACTTGTTTATCGCGCCCAAAATGTTCGGGCATGGCATCAGCCCGTTCAAGGGCCTTGCCGTGGAGCACGTGAACGAAGCCTACCACTTCACCATTTACAAAACGGAGATGATCGGCGAGGATATGATGCTGACGGCATATCTGAAGTAGCGATGGAAATTGGAAAAAAGGGGTTGATGTTTGGTACTTGATGCTCGGCATCTCCCCCCTCCCTCTTCTTCCCAACCACTGACCACTGACCACTAACCACTTCCTACCTTGTCACTGCGCCACAGATTTCGGATGGATGCACGCCGCTGGGGGCTGATCTTGGCGGCTGCGGTGGGGGTTGCGATCTTCTCGCAATACTCCCAGGATCTGCCACAGTTCGACGTGGTCGAGGTGGCAATGAACGACCAGAATTTCACCGATCTGGTGCTGCAAACACGGGGTGAGCTTCCAATTGACACCAACATCCGCGTGCTTACCTACAGCCGCTCGCTGTTCGACAGCAGCGACCGCGTGGATCGCGCTATGCTTGCCACCCAACTTGCCGCGCTGTTGGATCTGAAGCCCCGTGTGGTGGCTGTTGATTTTCTGCTGGAAGACGAACGTCCCGAATCCCCCGACGGCGATGCAATGCTTGCCGCATTGATTGAGGCACACCCCAATTTGATCTTCGGCATCTTCTACGAGGATAGCCTGAAACGATTCCGCCTCCCCCCTTCCGCGTTCAAACTTACCGGCGCGCAGCTTGGCTGCATCAACCTTCAGCCCGACGACGACAAAACCATCCGCACCTACACCGTGCTGTGGGGCGAACCCGATTCCGTGAAATTTGAATCGTTCGACGTGAAAATTGCCCGCGCCGTGGATAGCAACGCCGCAGCAGTGGCCACCTCCTTCTCGCAAAAAACGTTTGTGATTGATTACGCCGGTGGAATCGGCGAGGAATCCGAAACCGACAACGCAATCGGGAAGCAGATATTCCCCACGCTTCCGCTCGAGGCGGTGTTTGCCGCAGCAATGTCGGGCGATAGCGGCGCGGTGGAAGCGTTCCGTTCGCAGCTTGCGGGGAAGGCGGTGATGGTGGGCTATGCCGACATCCGCAACTCCCAAATCACCTCCGTTGTTGACCGCTTTTTCACCCCGCTGAAAAATGGGAAGAACGCGCTTCCCGATATGCACGGCGTGGCTATCCATGCCAACGTTGTCAACACCATTTTGCAAGGCAGAGTTGTGGAAGTAGTGGCTCCATACGTGAACATCCTTGTGGGGATTGGGATGGCGGTCCTGTTCCTGCTGCTGCGTTCCCGAATCGGCAGCCTGCGCCGCCCAACCTTGCGGACCATCAGCCAGTACTCACTTTTCTTTCTGTTCCTGTTTTTGGCAATCCTGCTTCCGGTGATTGCCTTCCGCTACACTACCTACAAGTTCTCCATCTACACCCCGTTTACTGCGGTGCTGCTGGCAATCCCAGCGTTTGAGTTACTGCAAAAAATCCTGGAGTTAAGCCGCGACATCAACCGCCGCCGCCGTGCAAAAAAAATCCGGTTGGGGTGGCTGCGCGAGCAAATCTTCGACATTCTTCAGGCCGGCCCGGTGGAGCAGCAGTACATGCAGGCGTTGCACTTCCTTCGGTTGCAGTTTCATCTTGCGTGCGCCGCGCTGTTCCACGAATCGGTGGAGCGCGGAACCATCAGCTTCCCCAGCCTGACGATTGCTTCCCCAACGCCGCAGCGGATGTTTGCCGGGGCGCGTTCGCAACAAGAACAGTTGAACCTTGCCGGAAGCGATGCCCGACATGGCGCGGCAATTATTGAGATGATGGCACACTACCCGCACATCGTCCAGGAGCTTCGGCTTTCGCGCTCATTCTACATTGCCCTGAACGAAGTCCGCCGGCAAACCGCCGTTAGCATCGCAGCAGAAGAATCGGCAGCAACGGCGGCGCATCCAACCGGCGAGGAGACCTCGGCCGCCGATTACATTGACCTTGCGCTGACTGCCTTAACCGGAGAAGGGGGAAGCCGCAAGAACTTCGACGTGCTGTATGCCGAGATTGAACGGTTTGTGACCCAAGCCGAAGCCACATTGATGGAGGAGGCTCGCGACTATCAATCGCTGTTGGAGCATGGTCCCATCTTCTACCCGTACACCATCAGCTGCCGCTGCCGTTTGCACCAAACGGATGAACTGTTCATCTACTTCAACGAGCAAGAGGACACCAACGAGCGGGACGATTTTTTTGATTTGGTGTATGGTGGCCGCACCATTCGTTGCCAGCCGGAACGCCATCCCGGGCTGACCGAGGTGCGCAACTACCGTCTGCGGCTTCGGTCGGCTGAGTGATTCACGCAGGCGATTCGCTAAGCAGCAGAAGCAACTCCTCCAGCATCCTTCTTCCCCCCTTCTCAATATCCGTTGCGATATCGAACGCCACGGTTCGGATAGCGATTTCACTTTGGCCATATCGCCCATTGAACGGGCGGCGTAGCTGGGTTGGATAGATCAGCACCGCGCTGGCGCAACCACGCGCAACGGAGTAGGCAACAACCTGCTGAAGGTCATCAGGGGAAGGGGAATCGGCGGTTTTATACTTGGTGTCAATCACCAACAACGGGCGATTGCTTGCGGCATTGTAGATCACCATGTCCAACGTTATCGGGAACGCTCCGGCAGCATCCACCGCCACACGCTCCTGCGCAACCAAGCGATACTCAGCCGGCAGATGCGCCAACAACCACTGAGCAACGAACAGTTCAAACAACCGCCCCATGTTCACCAAAAACGGGATCATGGTGCGGTCGCCAAGCTGGTGGGTTGGGCCGGAGTGCTCCAAGAAAAAACGGCAGAGCGCGTGCAGAAGTTGATAATCTTGATTGATCCGGGTGTAGTGGCGGTTGATGCAATCGCTTGGCTGGCATGGCATTGGGGTTGCCGCCCCCGCAAACCGATGCAACGCCGTGCGGATTAATCCGGAAGCATCCCTGCTCAAACGATGCCGCGCCAACATCTGCAGAGTGAAGGCGATAATCTGGTTATCCTTGCAATCGGTTGTCCGTTCTTGGAACCGTGAGGTTGGCGGGTGGCGGTGCGGGGCGCGCCAGTTTTCCGGAAGGTCAATCCGCCCCCGAACAACAGGTGATTGCTGGGTGTGTGCCAGATATGGGCGGTGCAAGCCAATCCGCGCTCTGTCCAGCACCCGTTTTGCGAAGATGATTGCAAGCTGCTGGAACATCTCATCAATCGCACCAAACGCCGCCACACCATCCAACAGATGAAAGCTGTTCAGCCGATACGCATACTCCAACATCCCGAAGATATTGGCCACCGGCGTTTTGGGTTGCAACATCACCCGCAGCTCGGCATCAACAACAATGCCCCCCACCCACCCTTGCGACTTCAGCACCCATTGGTTGTTGGTGGTTAGCGATGGCCCCATCACCGCCACATAGTTGCCGTAGCGTTGCCACAGCGTAGCCCCCTGGCCGCTGGTTATCTGCTGGCAAGCAAGCCGGGTTTCTTCATGCTCATGGACGGTGATGGTCATGTGGTTGCCGGGAATCAGTTGCCGGGAACATTGTTTACTGCTTGCTGGCTACTCCACCTGAACAGAATAGCCATCGGTTGCTGCGATAACCTGAACCGCTGGCGTTGAAGCGGGGACTGTGAGGAGTCCCGGGGGAATGTGAGTAAAAACCACACGCCGCACACCCGCCAGTTCGGCCATTTCCACCACGGCCTGAAGGTTCACGTGCGCTGATTCGCACACCAGCAGGCTGCACCCCTTCAGCTTCCCCCGCAAGTCCTCCTCGCTCCCCAAATCTTGCGATAGATAGACGGCTTCAACTCCATTTTTTTCCAGCAAAAAACTGACGGCTGTTGGGCAAACACCAGCGCGTTCGGCCAATGCTTCCACCTGATGAAGGTGAGTGTTTGGTATCGGCAAACACCGCCAATCATCGGGCAGCGCAAACGGGGCAAGCGGCTTCCATTCGATTGCAAAGCTGAGGCGTTCGGGGAACAAGTGGGAGTGGAGCGCGGATTGCTGCAAGAAAGCAAGCGCGGTAGGGTGAGCAAGAATGGTGAGGGGGGATTTTCGTTTGGCCACGGCAAGCGCGGTCAGCAATCCGGGAAGCCCGCACCAGTGGTCGGCATGGGTGTGGCTGATGGCAACGGTGATGATGTGGGACAGGTCAACTCCATCGCGCAGCATCGCCTGTGCGGCACCTTCGCCAGCATCAAACAGCACAACGGCTCCGTTGCTGAAGGTGGCGGTTAGCGCGCTGGCACAACGTTCGGCAGAAGGAATGCCGGCTCCGGTTCCGTGAAGTATCAGCTGCATAGGTGGTTGCGTTGTTCTCGTGTGCGTGTGCGTGTTCGTCTGCGGCTTCCCCCCTCCTTCTCACGGATCACACCATCACTCCACTTTCACGATAAATGCTTGGCAGCCGCAGGCCTCGGCAATCTCTGCTTTCCGGTTGCTAGCATCATCCAGCGTTGGATAGGGGCCGACAATCACTGCGTATTGCTTCTTTCCATCAATAAATTTCGGCAAGGCATAGACTTGCAGTTTTTTTTGCTGAAGCTCGGTAAGCTGTGGCTGGGCGGCTTCCTTGGATGGGAAGACACCAACTTGCAAGGCATATCCACGCAGCTTGCTGAGCACGGTGTCGGATGCGGGTTTCGATGCCGATGTTTTGGATGCCCCGGTTGGCGGCTTGGTGGAGGACGTTGGCTTCGCAGTGGTTTTGGATGAACTCGGCTTTGTGGCCGTCGGTTTGGTTGTGGACGAAGCCTTCGGCGTTGTTGGCTTGGTTGACGAAGAAGTAGAAGTTGATTTTTTGGCGGAACTTGTTGCCGTGCTTGTTTTTTTGGTTGTTGATGTTGTTGATGTTTTCGCCGTGGTTGCTGGCTTTGTGGTCTTTGCGGTGTCGCGCCGGACTGCCGATTGCCCTGCCGATTGCGCTGGCTTGCGAACCTGCGAGCGCACCGTATCGTTTTTTGTGGAAGCCCCAGTTTTTGGAGCCACTGCCGGGGCATCCGGCAGTTTCCAATCTTTAATTCCGGCAATGGAATCCTGCATTGCCGAAGCAAGCGGCGAGCGGGGATAGTTCGATTTCAGCATTGCCAGCCAAGTGTGCGCCCCCAACGAATCACGGTTGGCAGCATAGCGTTGCACTAACGCTGCGGCGGCATCATCGCTCCAAGCCCCCCCAGGCTCCAGCGCGATAACTTCGCGGTACAGGTTCAGCGAGCGGTCGTCGGGGGTCATCTCCCCGCGCACAAACAGCACCACCGGAACAAACCGTGCTTGGCGATCCGATTTCAAGCGGTCAATCAGTTTGTAGGCACTGTCGCGCTTCCCCTTATCTCCACTTTCGTACAGCTTCAGAATAGCAAGGGATTGTTCCTGGTAGGCTTCCTGCGCCGATGCGTTGTTGGTGGCAATCAAGCATACCAGCAGGGCAAGCATCACGGTCGTTCTTTTCATGCGTTTCGGTGTTGTGTGTTCTTGGGGCATCAATCAACCTACGGTTGAATTCCATGCTGCTGTGCCATCCTCTGGTTCATGGCAGCCTGGGGAGTTAGCGATGGAAGTGGCCCGATGCTTCCGGCTGATAGACGATCTGCTCAATGCGGATACGCCGAATGCCCGCCGGCACCGACCACTCGATGATATCCCCCTTGGAGTATCCCAGAATCGCCGTGCCAATCGGGGCAAGGATAGAAATAGCCCCGGTTTCGATGTTGGCATCCTTGGGGAACACCAACGCATAGTTCATTTCTTCGCCGGTATCAACATCCCGAAGGATCACCCGTGAGTTCATGGTGACAACGTCGGGGGAAACATCCTTGGATTCCACGATCTCGGCCCTTGCAAGCTCCTGGGCAAGTTTCTCCAAGTCCTTTCTTGTTTGGCTGCCGAACTCACGGACCACCCCAATCAACTCCTTCAGGCGTTTTCGGTCGGCTTCGGTAATGCAAATTGTTCTTGACATGATTGGTCTGGTTTTGGGATTGGGTTATTGAGGGTTACTCGTTGGGTTTATGTTCCCAGAACGCCCGAACATCTTCGAAGTACGATGCCCGTTCGCCAATTTTCGCGATTTCTCTGGGATAGAACTCACGCATAATATCACAGAGCTCTATCATCCATTGCTTTCGGGGGTAGCCATGGTTCACCGTCACATTGTTTGAGTTAGCTATTTGGATTTGCCCCCAACCAAGTGCTCCGATTGTTAAGCAGTTCCAGCCAAGAAATTCAATCGGCACAAAAGCAACGTCGGTTACTGTTACCACCATGCCTTCAACGTTGTAGCTAATCAGAAGCACGGTGAAGAAGTTCGTGTCATCTTTGTAGAATCGTGCCAACCGCTCCACCGAAGTCAAGTTCGGCATATTGAATTGGGCATCGGTTCTGTGCGTCTTGACATCAACGATGTAGTACGCCCCCTCGTGATCCTTGAATGCAAGGTCAGCCATGGCCCGGCGCGAGAACTCCGAGGAGTACTCGGCACAATGGCCACCAAGAATCTCACCGAAAGAATCGGTCACAATGCTCTCGATGGCATCCCCAACAGCACGTGGGCTTTGTGCGGTTCTCTCCGTTAAAAATCCCTTGCTGTTGTTGATAAGATCACAAATCCCCCGCTGAACAGCCTTGTAGTCATTGGAATGGAACAGTAAGCTTTTCATGCTTGAGTCTCGAATAGCCGAGGTTGCGCCGTAGGGCTATCGGCCTTATCTATTTTATGCACTCCTTGAAGTGCAAGGGTATTTCTCTCCCAGAAATAACCATCAACATATCCTTGAATTACATGCTCGGTCTCCGCCAGCTCTAACCGCTTTTCGGTGAGTAAGCAGTACGCCTCTTCCCGCTCGATGCCAACAAACTTGCGACCAAGTTTCTTCGCAACCACTGATGTCGTTCCAGATCCCAAGAAAGGGTCAAGTAGTAGGTCGCCTGGTTTAGAGCTGGCAAGCACAAGTTTAGCGATCAACTTCTCAGGCTTTTGGGTTGGGTGATCGGTGTTCTCTGGCATAGACCAAAAAGGAACCGAGATGTCCGTCCAGAGGTTAGAAGGGTGCGTCACCCGGAAGTCGCCGTTGGATTCCTTGGCCCAGTCCTTTGGTCTTCCGTCAGCGTCACGGTAGGGTGCAATCACTTTCCGTTTTTGCTTCACCGCTTCAACGTTGAAGAAGTAGTCATTGCCAAGAGTGCAGAACCAAATATCCTCCGAGCAATTCTTCCAATTACGGAGAGCACCGCGCCCTTTTTCGCGCTCCCACGTGATGCGGTTCTGAATCACAAAATACTCCTCAAGCACACGCTGGATGGCTGCGGAAGATCGCCACTCGCTGCAAACGTACACCGTCCCTGTTTGCTTCAGCAGCGGAACTGTGAGGGAAATCCATGAACGGAGCCAATCCTCATACCCGCTCTCTGAACGACGCTTAAACGTTGAATCACTAAAAACCTTTGTAAGGTTATATGGGGGATCCACAATCAGCAGGTCAACGCTCTGCCGTGGTAGTAGTGGCAACACTTGGAACGCATCCCCCAAGATCGTGCGCCCAGCACATTCGGAGGCGGTCATCGGCTGATCCACTATCATTAGCCGGCTACGCAGCCGCTTGGCATCACTGTCGGAAAGGACAAGAGTACGATTGCGAGGTGCCCGTTCGCCAGTTTTTTTCATCGTTCGTTTCCTGTGTCCCTCTATTTGTTCCACTTGCTTTGGTTTGGACTACATGCCGTCTTCTCAAGAAGAAGAACAAGGTTGGAAATAGCCACACTCCTTGCATCCGATATTTGGCTTCCGCCAACTCTATCCGTTGCTCAATCACCCCACAACCGCCAACTCTATCGGGAACTCCTTTGGTCGCCCTTCGGCATCAACAATGGAGCCGAACAGGGTTGCGGCGGTCCCGCGGTGGATTTTGACGTTCACATACTCCCCCACCTGCTCATCGCCATGCCGGAAGATCACCACTTTGTTGGTGTCGGTGCGCCCTTTCCATTCGGAGGCATCTTTCTTGCTTTCGCCATCCACCAGAACTTCTTCAATGGTCCCGACATGGCGTTGGTTGTTTTCCTCGGCAATGGTTCGCTGAACATCTATGATCTCCGCAAGCCGTGCGGATTTCACTTCTTCGGGGACGCTATCCCCCATTGCCCACGCTTTGGTGTTTTCGCGGGGGGAGTACTTGAACATGTACGCGCCATCGTAGCGGACTTGCTTGATAAGCTCGATTGTCTGCCGGTGGTCATCGTCGGTTTCGGTGGGGAATCCGGCGATGATGTCGGTTGACATCGAGACATTGGGGATCAACGCATGGATGCTGGCGATTCGCTCCAAATAGTGCTCAATTGTGTAGGTGCGGTTCATCAGTTGCAGCACGCGGTTGCTGCCAGACTGGACCGGAAGATGGATGTAGTTGCAGATGTTCTTTCGGCTGGCCATCGTCTCGATCAACTTGTCGGACATATCCTGCGGATGCGAGGTGGTGTAGCGAATCCGCATCAACGGGTCAACATCGGCAACCGCTGCAAGCAGATCGGCAAAATCGCGCCCTTCCCACCGGTAGCTGTTCACGTTTTGCCCAAGCAAGGTCAATTCCCGGAAGCCATGTTTGGCCAGCCCCTCCACCTCCTGCACAATGGACTCCATCGAGCGGCTACGCTCGCGCCCACGGGTGAACGGGACCACGCAGAAGGTGCAGAACTTGTCGCATCCGCGCATCACCGAAAGCCACGCGGAGATGCCTTCGGTACGGAGCGGTGTAACGTCGTCGTAAGTTTCCACACGGCTGAGTTTCACAGCTAAACCTTTGGTTCCGAACTGCGCTTCGTTCACCAATTCTGGCAAGGCGCGGTACTCATCCGGGCCAACAACAACATCCACGATTGAGCCTTCGTGGATCAGTTTGCGGCGCAGGCGTTCGGCCATGCAACCCAGCACCCCCACCACCATTTCCGGTTTCTTTTTTTTGTGGAAGGCGATGTGGTTCAGCCGGCCATGAATCCGCTGCTCGGCATTGTCACGAACCGAGCAGGTGTTCAGGAACACCACGTCGGCAGTTTCGATGCTGTTGGTTGGCTGGTAGCCCTCGCGGTTCATCAGCGAAAGCACGATCTCGGTATCCGCCTCATTCATCTGGCAGCCGTAGGTTTCAACATACACCTTCCGGCCAGCGGTTGGCCGGCCAGCGGGTTGGTTGCTGGCGGCCAGGGATTCAGTTTGTGGTTGGTTTATCAGGTCGTCCATGGTCATCAAAACGATTGGTGCGGCTGCAACTATCCTGCGAACTTAGTGGGATAGCCCCGCGCCGGGCAAGCCGCAAGCGCAGGCATTGAACAACGGTTACGATTGGGCAGATAGAATTGCACAACTGGGGCGCGGAATGGTTACGCGGCCAACCACACCAGCCGTCACCGCCGCGTCACCACAATGGCAACACGGCGATTGAGCTTGCGCCCTTCTTCGCTTTCGTTGCTCTGGAGCGGCATGGTGCTTCCGTAGCCTTGCGAGGTTAGCCGCCGTTCGGCAATTCCCCGCTGGATCAGTGCTTGGCGGACCGATTCGGCGCGCTGCTCGGAAAGAAGCTGGTTCCGCTCGGGAGTCCCTTCTGCCGATGCGTGTCCTTCAATTTTAATTTCCAGCCGTGGGTTTCGCTTCATCCGTGCGGCAATCGTGTCCAGCGCGGGGTTCGATTCCGGCAACAAGTCTGCCGAGTTGTAGGCAAACTGAATCTGCCGCTCAATCGGTTGTTCGGAACTGTTGTTGCCAGCAATGGTGTTCGGGGATAGCCGCGGGCCGCTGGTCTCATACTCAATCTTCCCGGCAATCTGCTCCGGCGCGCCGGGGGGATTCAGCCCCACCCGCGCAATGTGCCGCCCCCCTGCGTTCACCGGCTGATAGCTGACCAAGTAGTAATTCCGCAAGCTCCGGTAAATATCCTCAAAAATTGCTGGCAGCTTTTTGGGGTCCTCTGTCTGGTAAAATTTTCCGCCGCTGTACTTGCTCAGTTCCTGCAACAGGCCACGGTTCACCGCGCCAAACGCAACGGTGAAAATCGGGATGTTGTGTTTCTTGACGAATGCGTACAAATCCAACTCGTTGATCTTGCTGGCGTTGTCCTCGCCATCGGTGAACAGGATCATCGCACGCGGGTTTTCGGCGGGGGCGGCGGCAATTTGCTCGCCCCCCAACTTGGCCGCCGAGTAAATGGCGGTGTAATTTCCGAACCCTTTCAACCCCTGGCCAAACAGGGCAAGAAGCTCATCGGTTTGGGTGCTGGCTTTTGCGGCAAGCTGCGGTTTGTCGTCGAACTTCACCACGCTGATCCGGTCGGCGGGGCGTTTCAGTTTCACGAAGGTTTGGGCGGCGTTTTCCAGCAACTCAATGCTGGACCCCATCGTGCCGGAGTAATCCAGCACCAGCGCAAGCTCGTTCGGCAGCCCATCGTTTTCGCTGAACTCACGCACGGTGAAGTTCTCAATTTTTTCCGGCTGGCCGTCGGTTCCAATCTGCTCGGTCAGGCCGTTCCAGATTGCTCGGTAATCCCCTGTGCCGTCGTAGTAAGGGGGGGCAAGGTTGGTGATAAGGTAGCCGTCACGGTCAAAAATTCGGACGTAGAGGTGGATGGAGTCGGGGAATTTATCGGTGATAATCCGCCAGGGATCTACCACAAGCCGTGCGGGGTCGGCTTGGCTGAACGGCTTCAGGCCGATCATGTGCACCTCTTTTGCGCCGGAGGAATCAGCGTACTCCACCTCATCAAGCGCGATCACCCCTTTGATTTTATCATCGAAGGAGCGGCACGAAACCAGGGCAAGGGAAACGCCAAGCAGAAGCAGAACAAGCCGAGTGTGAAGCATGAATACCAGGAAAATTCGGTTCGGAACGGACGAATCCGGGCATGATTCCAGCCGCAACAGAATTGCCGAACTGGGACCGCCAGGCCAAAGATAGCGCGAACATCACCACACAACCCCCACCTGTGCAAGTCAATCCGTAATCCCCATGTAACTTTGCGCCACCCCTTCATCGCTGTTCAACCGAAAAACGGTAGTTTTTGAAGCGTGAGAGAAAGAGAGGAAGGCCAGATTGCCGATCACCTTCCACGAACCAATTCCCGGCAAAAGTCATTAGTCAGTGGTCAGTTGCCGACAACCAACAACTGACAACTGATTCCCGAAACCCGATTTCCGACAACCGATTCCCGACAACCGATTCCCGAAACCCGATTCCCGAAACCCGATTCCCGAAACCCGATTCCC
>JADZEY010000107.1 GCA_020850315.1 Armatimonadota bacterium
CCGGCGAACCGCACTTGGCAAACCCCGTTTGCCGTCTGCCGTGGCGAATATGGCAATTCCTTCCCGTTGAACACCCCACTGCTTTGGTCGCTGGCCTCCATCTGGGTCCAGGCCAACCGAAGCAGCACACAATCATCCAGCAGCACCCCCGACGCGCCAAGCTCTATCCCCCGCGAGCGGGCCCGGCCAACGTTCATCGCGCTCCAGCTAACGGGGCTGCGCGGAACCGAAAGAATCAGGTCCTTGGTCTCAATCAAAAATAGAGTTCCATCGGCAAGAAAGCGCTCGCCGAGCTGATACAACGCGCCAACATCCACGCTGAACGAGCGTTCGGGGCGGAGGTTTGCGTTGCCATAATTGAGGTAGTACTGCTCGGTAAAACTTGGGGCGCGGAAGTTGGCCGATGCGTGCAATCGGAACCGGAGCGGAAGCTGGGTGGGGCGATAATTCAACCCGACCGAGGGGCTGATGGAGTTGCCGACATCGGAGAAGATATCGGCGCGGAGCGCGGCTTCGCACAGCAGTTCATCGTTGGCAAACAACGGCTGCAACAACCAATCGGCGGCCACCGCCGCGCTCAGTTGTGTGCGGGTCACGTGCTGGCCAACCGAGGGGTCCAAGTTGTTGCCGTTCAGCTGGGCGTGGCTTGCTTCAATGCTTGTTTCCACCGCGCCATCATTCGAGCCATCGCCGCCGAACTGCCGCCGCAATCGTGCGGCAACGGTCCCTTCGGTTCGGCGGAAACGGGAGTGAGTTCCTTCTGGGCCGGTGATGCGTGCGGCGGGGTCGTCGTAGTTCAGCCAGTTGGCGCGCCCGGTTGCGCCGATTGTTCCCATCCATTCGGCATCGAACCAGGCGGCGGTTGCCACCCCGAACAGATCCCGCTCGGCCAGCCGCGCTTCCGATTGCTCAAGGCTTCCCTGCACCACCGCCCCGGGCGTTCCGCGCTCCGAACTGAACCCCTGGAGCGATGCAGAAACCCGGGTTCCATCGCGCAAGAAGGACCACCCTGCACGGGCAAACAGGTTGGAGAAATCAGCGTTCTGGCGGTGGCGGGTCTGCCGGGTTCCAAACTCGGAGTAGCTGAATGGATACTTCCCGGAAGCCTGTGTGAAATGGATAGAGCCATCGAAGTGGTGATCCCCAACGCCGCCGCTTCCCCCCGCGCCAGCCCCAACATCGCCGAACGAACCGGCGTGCAGACTTGCGGCTGCGCGCAGCGTTGGATTGCGTGATTCTGGGGCGGTGACAATGTTCACCACGCCGCCAAGCGCATTGGCCCCAAAGCGTGCGGCATCCCCCCCGCGCAGCACCTCAACCCGCTGAAGCGTGGCGGCGGGGATGTTGCTGAAATCGAAAGCATCGCCAGCACTGCTTCCGTAGCGAAGCCCATCAATCAGCACCACCGTTTGCTGGGCCGAAGTTCCCCGAACCGAGACAGTCCGCAGCCCGCCATGCCCACCATACTGCCGAACGGAAACCCCCGGGGAAAGGGCCACGGCATCGGAAAGATCGCGGGCGTTGGCGGCTTCAATCTGCGCCCGCTCCACCACCGCCACCGGCTGCGCCGAACGCGACTCCCGAATCAGCACGCTGGACGATTGCACCAGAACCTCACGCCCACGCACCACGCGGGCGGTGTCATGCTGGGTTGTGTCATGCTGGGTTGTGTCGGGCGGGGGCGGTTGCTGGGCACGGGTTGGCAGAACAGCCAGCAACGCAACCAGCGGTTGCATCAACCACAGCCGTGGTTTCACCGCGTCACCCCAAAGGTGTGGGTGGCAATCAGTTTCCCCGATTCCTCCAACGTCAGGAACCACACGCCGGAGCCAAGCGTGGCGGGGTAGAATGGGATCGTGTGAGTTCCCGCCGGAAGCGTGGCATCAACCACCTGTTCGGACTGCTGGCCCAGCCGGTTCCAAACCCGCACCCGCACGTGCGACTGCTGCGAAACCTGGAAGACCACCAATGCCTGGCCACCGCCGCTGCCAAACCGGAGCGCGATTGGTTGCGGCAGCGTTCCGGTGTCGGCGTTGCCGTCCCCGGGGGAATCGGTGTGCAAAGCCACCACAGCATCAAGATCGAAACTGGTGAGCGTGGGATCCCAGAATGGGTGGTTGGGATTGTTGATAACGATACTGGTCACATCGCGGAGTCGGAGGTAGCGGATGGAGTCCAGGCCAACCGTGGAAAGATCGAACTGATCGCCGCCGGAGTTGGTGGGATTGAAGGGATCGGCGCGGCCATCGGTGGGGGTGATTCCGGCACACCCAACCAGCGTCAGGGAATCGAACGGGAACTCCGTGAAACTCACTCCATCGCGGCTGACGGCCACTGCGGCGGGTTCGGCAAAGGTCCGTTGTTTCCCGCCAAGATTGTAGAGGAAAGCGTTTTCGAACACGGTAAAATCAGCCCCCGGGCCATCCACGATTGGGGCGTTGAATCCCAGAACAATCTCCCCCCCCAATCCCAGCGAAAGTATCTGCACAGGGTCCACCGATGGAACCGTTGGGCGGGCACTGCTGTCGGGCAATCCCAGAACATTCTTCGGGAAATACTTCGCTTCCCTGCCGATGCCCGGCCCGCTTCCGGGCCGGAACATCACAACGGTATCGGCATGGCGTTGCTGTGCAATCCCGGGCTGGGTAATCGCCAGCAACGCCAGCAGCAAACTCAGTGTTGTGGCTGCGCAGAAATGGCACAGCGGGGGGGAATGCAATGGTAACGCGCCTGGCCTCATCGCACCACCTTCAGTATCTGGGTCAGCAGTTTTCCGCCGGTTTGCAGCGTGCAGAAGTAGGTTCCGGCAGCAAGGGTGCTGGCATCGAACCGGAGGGTGTACTGGCCCGGCTCCATTGGCTGATCTATCAGCGTGGCAACTTCCCTCCCATCAACCGCAACCACCGAAACCCGCGCCGCACCACTGCGCGCCAAACTGAAGCTGATTGCCGCCTGGTCGCGCACCGGGTTTGGAACGCTTTCCGACAGCGACGCGCTTCCGGCCCCCTGGCCGCTCCGCTCCACCGCCAGCACCCCCAAGCTCACCACGGCAACCCGCGAATCAGTGGTGTAGGTTCCGGTCAGGAAGGCGTTGGCAACATAGAGTTCGTTGTTCAGCATGGCGATTCCTTCGGCTTTTCCGCCAACGGGGATCACGGCTTCCACGGTGTCGTCGTTCAGCAGGCGGATGTCGCCGGCGTAGGTGGTGGTCAGCAGCTGGCCGTTCGGCAGCAGAAGCGTCTCGCGTGGGCCATCCAGCGATGACGTTCCGGTTGGGACGCGCCGCCGCACTGCCAACGTTGCGGGGTCTGTCAGCACCACTTCGTGGGTTCCGTTCATGGTTACGGCCACGGTGTTTTCGTTGGCGAACAGGTGGTTTGCGCCATCCCCCAAATTGCCAAAAGCGTTGGCTTTGTAATCGAACAGGGTGATGCTGGAGGTTGCCGAACCGAACGCCCCTTCGTTCAACGCATACAAGCGGATTACGCCGTCGCGGTCGGTGGCCACGGGGGTTGCCATCGTCAAAAAATCGCCAGCACGGAACCGGCCGACCTTGTGGCCATCCCCCTTATCAACAATGTGGATGTAGGTTGGACCCGGGGCAAAATCTTTGGCAAGCTCATGGATCAGCAACCAGTTGCCAGCATCGGTGACGTTGGCCAAATTCCCGGTTGCGGTGGCATCGTGATAAATTGCCCGCCCCGCCCCTTCGCTTGCGGAAGCTGGGAAACCGAACAGGGTATCGGATAGCGCAAGATAGAGTGAGTCGCGGTTGGCATCGTAGGCAGCACGCAGCGGGAAACCCAGGGCTCCGCTCAGCTGACGGCTCCATTTCACTTCCCGCGTGGTTCCGTCAATCACCTTCCACCAGCGGTCAGCACTTCCGGTTCCGTAGCCGATGGCGTGGATATCGCCACGCTTATCCAGCAGCAGCAATCCGGGGTCGCGTCCAACCACAATGGTGTCCGTCACCACCCCGCTGTTCAGGTTCACAACCGCCACCACCGAGTCGGGGCTGTAGGTTCCGGCGGTGTACTTGATTGCCGCAAACAGCAGCGAATCGCGCACCACCACCGACTCGGCTTTCCCCGGCAATGTGATGCTGTCGCGCAGCGCGCCGGTGGCTGTCTCAAAACGGCGGATATCGTTGGCGTAGGTGGCAACAACCAGCAGGCTATCCCCCTGGAAAGCAAGGGCGCGGGGGCTATCGAAGCCGGAGGTAAGGGTTACAATCGGCGATGGAGCAACGTCGCGGTGGGTCAACGTGTTGATAATCCGGACTTGGTGGCTTCCCCCAAGCACCACGTAGGCGCGCTCGCCACGGGTGGCAATAAAGTTTGCGCCGCCGCCAACGCTCTGGCCGTTCACCGCTTTGTAGATGTCGAGATTTCCGGCGGTGTAAGTGACCGATCCGTTCCCTTTTCCGAACGCCCCTTCGTTCAGGATAAAATTGCCCGGGGCGTAGCTGGTGGGGTCGAACACGCTGACCACCATTCCTGGGTTCACTCCCGTTTCCATTTCTCCCAGAAGAGTTCCGGTGATCGGCTCGACAGCCATCACCATCCCGGGGCCGGTGAACCCGGGGTCGCGGGTGGTAAGGTACAGCAAGCCGCTGGTGGGATCGAAGGAGACCGCTGCGGCCGGGATTGTGCTGACATCGCGTTTATGCTTCAGCGTTTGCAGATCGAAGGCTTGCACCTTCCCGCCAAGCGGCAGATAGATCTCCGCCGCCGAAACGTTCACCCCAACCCTGATTGGATAGGAGTTCAGGAAGGCATCGAACGTGGCCGAATCAACAACGCGGTGGGTTGTGCCATCAATCACCGACCACGTTGGCGCGGCTTCCCCGGGGTCCAGCACGCCGTTGAAGTTGGCATCGGCACCAGCAGAAATCAGATGAACACGATTGCCAGCGGTGTCGGCAAACAGGAACGCCGGCCCTTTGCCAACGCTAACGTGCGCAACTTGGGCTTGCAGTGTGGCCGCAGCCATCAGCGCGACCACGGGAACGAGAGCGGGAAGGAGAACAGAGCGAATCAGCCCGCTGCCAGAGTTGTTGGCCGAACGGGTGTTGGTTGTAGAAACCGTCATGAGACCTCACATAGAGATGGTGCTTCCGGTGCCAAGCCGGAAACGGTCAGAATGTGTGGATGGGGAAACGACGCGGTGGAGAGAGCGCTTGCAGGGCTTCCACACAGTGTGGGGAAGCAACGGCTGTTCGGCAAAAATCATCCAGAAGGTCATCTCCTCACCGCCCCTGTTGGCGCAGGGGTTGATCCGTTGTGGATCGTTGATGAGGATCGGACGGCAGGTCTTCTGGCTTCGGGGTCATTCGCTTCCTTTCCGGCCTTCCCGCTCACGGTGTGGGCAGTGGCTTGTGGTGTGGAAAGGAGCGTCGCCCGTCACAGCGGCGCAACCGCTGCCGAATTGTCCTTCCTCCCCAGCTTCTGTGTTGGGCCAAGGGGGAACGGACGCACGGCATTCCCTATTCTCCCCAGCAACGCGCCGGGGCACCGTTCGATCGGCCGTTGCGCCATCTGCCCAGGAGAGTTAGCCACGGCGGCCAACCGGCAAGCATCGGAGCAACGATTGGCAAAAATAGGGGAGTTGGTGGGATCACCCAACGGGAGTTTTCGGCATATTGGGAACAATTCGTGGCGCGCCAATCGTTGAACCAAGCAGAAGCCCCCCAATCTCTATGCGCGGGCGTGGCTTGCAGGCAGTGCCACACATAATCAATGAACTACTTACCGAACACCGCAATGAATCCACGTGTTATCACGTTTCACTACACCATGACTGCCGAAGATGGGCAGGAAATTTTTAGCTCGGTTGGAAGCGAACCGCTGGCAATTTTGGAAGGGCATGGGCAGGTTATTTCCGGGCTGGAGCCTGTGCTATCGGAGATGGCAGAAGGGGAAAAACGGAAAGTGGTGATCCCGGCCGAAGAAGGGTTTGGGGAGTATCACGACGACTGGGTGATTCAAGTCGCACGCGAGCAGTTGCCGGCTGGGGAGCTGAATATCGGCGATATGTTCCAAGCCTCCGACGATGCTCCGGTGATGGTTGTCACCGAGATTGATGGCGACACCGTTATCATGGATGGGAACCACCCGCTGGCGGGCCACGACCTCACCTTTGATGTTGAGGTTATCAGCTTCCGCGAAGCCACCCCGGAAGAAGTTGCCCACGGCCACGCACACGGCGAAGGGGGACATCAGCACGAGTGACGACAGGAGCGACGTGAATGACGAATGAAAGGCAGATGCGCAAGCCCTTACGGTATCTGCGCATCTGCCTTGTTCCTTTTGAAAGTATGAAGTATGAATGATGAAGTATGAAATGAAGAAGGGGAAGACTGACCACTGACCTTTGAAAGTATGAAGTATGAATGATGAAGTATGAAATGAAGAAGGGGAAGACTGAC